>NZ_JAMYSG010000005.1:0-278210 GCF_040321815.1 Mesorhizobium sp. M0239 | reverse complement strand
CTCGTCGAAACCATCGAGGCAGCCGAATGCAAGAACTACTTCGAAAACGCAGGCTACGCTTCCGTCAAAATATGAAACGCTCTAGGCTCCGCAACCACTGTGACAGGCATCCGGCTTGGCCTTCGTTACCCCTCGCCCGACAGGTCGCGGCGCGCCTTGTCGAGTTCCTCGGCATAGCGCCGCATCAGATGGCCTTCGGTCAACAGGCCCAGCACGATGTGGTCGGTGAAATCCTCGACGACAGCGAGTTCTTCGGCGCCGGCGCGCTGGAATGTTTCCGCGGCGGCCTGCACGTTCATGCTCGGCACCAGCACCGCGTCCTTGGATTTGGCAAGATCGCGCACCGGGACCTCGCCGCCGGAAGGATCGCTGTGCAGTTCGGCTACGATCAGCACGCCGACATAGTGGTCGCCCGCGTCGACGGCGATGACGCGCTGGGCAGAGCCGAGCGGCACTTGCTTGCGGAAGGCTGCCAGCGTCGTCGAGGCATAGATGGTCTTGATGTCCTTGCGCATCATCGAGCCGACTGTGAGGCTGCGCATCCAGCCAACATCGTGGGCGCTGCGGATGGTCTCGCCGCGCAAATGGAAGCGCCATGTCGAGAACGAGTAGCCGAAGGTCTCGCGCACCAGGATCGCCGACATGATCGAGGCCGCCAGCACAACGCCGGTCAGCGTCAGGTCGCGGGTCGATTCCAGCGCCAGGAAGGTCATCGTCAGCGGACCGCCGACGACACCGACTGCGAGCGACGTCATGCCGACGACGGCGGCAACGGCAGGGTCGATGCCGGTTGCCGGCGAGACGACAATCATCACATCCGCGAATGCCTTGCCGAGCAGCGCGCCGAGGAACAGCGAGGCGAAGAACAATCCGCCGCGAAAACCCGACCCCAGCGACACCGCCGACGCCGTCAGCTTGAGCACGAAGACGCTCGCCACCACGGCCAGCCCGTAATTCATCGAGAATTCGCGATGCAGCGCGCCATGGCCGCTGGACAGCACTTGCGGGGTGATAAGACCCAGCAGCCCGACGATGACGCCACCGATGACGGGGCGCAGCGCCGCATCGATCGACAGTCTGGCAAAACCGCGCTCGATCAGTGTCACCAGATGCATGATGGCGATCGAGGCGGCACCGCCGAGCAGGCCGAGCAGCAGGAACGGCACATACTGGCTGGCGGTGAGCGCCGGCAGGCCCGAAAGCTCGAGCGGAAACGGCACGCCGCCGAACATTTCGGCGGTCAGCGAGGCGCAGATCGCGGCTGTCAAGACCGGCGCGACATTGGCGACAGAGTAGATGCCGATGACCAATTCGAAGCCGTAGAAGGCGCCGGTCAGCGGTGCATCGAAGGCGGCGGCGATGGCGCCGGCCGCACCACAGCCGACCAGGATGCGGACATCGTTGCGGCGCAGCCTGAAGATGCCCGCCAGCCGCGATGCCAGCCCGGAGCCAACCTGCGTATAGCCGGCTTCCAGCCCGACCGAGGCGCCAAAACCGCTGGAGATCATCGTCTGGCCGGCGATGATGAAGGTGTCGGTCAGCGACATGCGCCCGCCATAGAGCGCATTGGCTTCGATCGGGTCGATCGGCGTGCGGAATTTCCGTATCCTGAGCCAGACCACCGTCAGCCCCAGCAGCATGCCGCCGATCGCCGGTATCAGCGCCTGCATCGGATTGGCGAGCGAGAACATGCCGGAAAGCCGGCCGCCTGGCTGAACGCCGAACAGCAGCCCGTGCAGGTCCTGCACGATCTGGCTCATCGCCGTGACCAATATGCCAGCCATCACGCCTACGACACCTGCGAGGATGACCACCACGATGCCGCGTGCCTCGAGCAGAGGCAACGACCTGACCAGCACCGCGCGCAGCCGGCGGGCGTAGACTTCGCTGTGGTTTCTGGAAAGCACCGGGGCGGCTCGCCGATATCGAAAGGCAGTGGAAAGCCAGCCTGATACGCCCGGCGGCACGGCATGGCAACCACAATGCCGACAGACACCACATTGGCGACAGCGGGCGCGATATCGATCGGCCGATGGACCGTTCAGGTCGGCATGGGCTCGCCGGCTTCATAGAGCACGAGGTTGCGCTCGCCTATGCCAAGCGCCGGCCAGCTCGCACGCCAGTCCGCAATGTGCGGCGAGGCGAAATGCGCGTCGAGCGCTGCCCTGTCGCTCCAGACTTCCGTGACCGGATGAGCCCGGCATCGAAAACATCCTGCGCATAGGAATATTGGATGCAGCCGAACTCGGTGCGGCTGCCGGAAACCATGCGCTCCATTGCGGGCTTGGCTTCCTCCAATTTGTTTGGCGGCAAGCGGATGGTGCCGATGATCAGAAGCACGGGTTTTCCCTTCTCTACAAGGCCGACCGACACGGCGACCTGCGCATGATCGTCCGAACTAGCCAGTCTCCCACCCTCGCGCAAGCTTGGCGGGCTACCCTCACAGGGCTGTCGCGCGCTCGGCAGTCTATGGGGTTTGAGGACGATATGGCGATCAGCGAAAGCATTCAGCCCGGCGCGGTGGCCAAGAACGGCCGCGACGTCTTCTTCGCCATCGGCATCGTCATCATCCTGGCCGTGCTGTTCCTGCCGATTCCGGCCTTTCTCATCGACATCGGCCTCGCCTTCTCGATCGCGCTTTCGGTGCTGATCCTGATGGTGGCGCTGTGGATCCAGCGGCCGCTCGATTTCTCGTCGTTCCCGACCGTGCTGCTCATCGCCACCATGCTGCGGCTGTCGCTCAACATCGCCACCACGCGCATGATCCTGTCGCATGGCAATGAGGGCACGCATGCCGCCGGCTATGTCATCGCCGGCTTCTCCAAGCTGGTGATGGCCAGCGACTTCGTCATCGGCCTGATCGTCTTCATGATCCTGATCGTGGTGAACTTCATCGTCATCACCAAGGGCGCCACCCGTATCGCCGAAGTCGGCGCCCGCTTCACCCTCGACGCCATCCCAGGCAAGCAGATGTCGATCGACGCCGACCTGTCGGCCGGCATGATCGACGACAAGACAGCGCAGCTGCGCCGCCGTGAACTGGAAGAAGAATCTTCTTTCTTCGGCTCGATGGACGGCGCCTCGAAGTTCGTGCGCGGCGATGCCATCGCCGGCCTCATCATCACCGCCATCAACATCGTCGGCGGCATCGCCATCGGCTACATCAGGCACGGTATGGGCATGGGCGAAGCCGCCGACGTGTTCATCAAGCTGTCGGTCGGCGACGGCCTCGTCACCCAGATCCCGGCCCTGATCGTGTCGCTCGCCGCCGGCCTGCTCGTCTCCAAGGGCGGCACGCGCGGCTCGACCAACCAGGCGGTGTTCGGCCAGCTCGGCGCCCACCCGCGCGCCCTCTATGTCGCGGCATCGCTGCTGGTGCTGCTCGGCCTGATGCCCGGCCTGCCGCTGTTCCCGTTCTTTGCGCTGGCCGCCGGCATGGCCGGCCTCGGCTACGTCATCCCGATGCGCGCCAACCGCGCCGTCGCCGAAGCCGAGGCGATCAAGGACCAGGAAAAGGCGACTAAGGTCGAGGAGGAGAAGAACTCGGTCAAGGCCTCGCTCGCCACCGCCGAGATCGAGCTTTTGATAGGCAAGCAGCTGTCGACAAGGCTGCTGACGTCGCATCAGGAACTGGTTTTCCGCATGGGCAAGATGCGCAAGAAATTCGCCACCCAATATGGCTTCGTGGTGCCGGAGGTGCGCGTCGCCGACGATTTCGCCATCCCGCCGAAGAGCTACCAGATCAAGGTGCACGGCACCGTGGTGGCCGAGTATCAGATGCGCGTCGGCGAGATCATGGTGCTGCTCGGCAACCGCGACATACCCGAGATACCGGGCGAGGAAATCCGCGAGCCGGCCTTCGGCATGCGCGCCTATTCCGTGGTCGAAGCCTTCGCCGAGGATCTGAAGCGCGAGAACTACACCTTCGCCGACAACATGTCGGTGCTGCTCACCCATCTCTCCGAGGTCATCCGCAACAACCTGCCGCAGCTTCTGTCCTACAAGGACATGAAGGCGCTGCTCGAACGCCAGGACCAGGAGTACCGCAAGCTCGCCGACGAGATCTGCACCACGCACATCTCCTATCCCGGCCTGCAGGCGGTGCTGAAGCTGCTGCTGGCCGAACGCGTCTCGATCCGCAATCTGCACCTGATCATCGAGGCGATCGCCGAGATCGCGCCGCATGTGCGCCGCACCGAGCAGATCGTCGAGCATGTCCGCATCCGCATGGCCCAGCAGATCTGCGGCGACCTGTCCGAGGGCGGCGTGCTGAAGGTGCTGCGCCTCGGCAACCGCTGGGACCTCGCCTTCCACCAGAGCCTCAAGCGCGACGCCAAGGGCGAGGTGCGCGAATTCGACATCGACCCGCGCCAGCTCGAGGAGTTCGGCCAGGACGCGACCAAGGCGATCAAGAAATATCTGGAAGCCGGCGAGCGTTTCGTCCTCGTCACCGCGCCCGACGCCCGCCCCTATGTGCGCATGATCATCGAGCGCCTGTTCACCACGCTGCCGGTGCTCAGCCATGTTGAAATCGCCAAGGGCGTCGAGATCAAGGTGCTCGGAACCATATCGTGAGCGTGCTGTCGCAAGGCGTCGTCATCGCGGCGTTCCTGGCTTTCTGCCGCATCGGCGCCTGTTTCATGCTGATGCCGGGCCTCTCCAGCGCCCGCGTCCCGGTCCAGGTCAGGCTGTTCGTGGCGGTCGCCGCCACCGGCGGCCTGCTCGCCTTCCTGTGGGACAAGATCTTTCCTTTCGTCGACCCGCGCCCCCAGATCCTGGTGCCGATGATCATCTCGGAACTTCTGGTCGGCGGCCTGATCGGCGCCATGACCAGGCTCTACATGGAAGCCCTGCGCTTCATGGGCTCGGCCATCGCCATGCTGGTGGGCTATGGCGGCAGCGGCGGACCGGCGATCGAGGAGCCCGAACCCCAGGCAGCCCTTGCCGCCATCATCTCGTTCTCGGCGCTTTTGATGCTGTTCGTCTTCGATTTCGACCACGAAATAATACGCGCGCTGGTTTCCTCCTACACGGTCGCGCCGGTCAACATCTTCTTCAACCCGCAGGCAGCCCTTGTCGATGTCACCGACACGGTCTCGGACACGTTCTTCCTGGTCATCCGCCTCGGCAGCCCGTTCGTCGCCTATGCCATTCTCGTCAATCTGACGATCGGCTTCGTCAACAAGCTGACCCCGCAGATCCCCATCTATTTCATCTCCCAGCCCTTCATCATCGCCGGCGGCATGATCATCTTCTATTTCGCCGTCGGCACCATGCTGTCGCTGTTCGTCGACGGCTTCGTCGACCTGACATTGGCGAGGTAGAAATGAGCACGCGCAAGGACCGCCTCAAGAAGCTGGTCAAGGTGCAGGAACAGCTGAAGGCGCTGCACGAAACCCGCCACGCCACCTTCCTTGCGGCGGCCAGTGCCGCCGAGGCCGAGGCCAAGGAACTGGTCGGCCATTTCGACCAGGCCGATTCGCTCTCCGCCCTGTTTCCCGATCTCTACCATCGCCGCATTGCCCAGGCGGTGGTGCGCCAGGAGGCGAACCTGGCGAGCGCCAGGCAGGAAGCCAGCCTCATCGCCGCGGCGACCGCCCGCACCAACATGGTCGAGCGCGCCTACAAGGACGTGCGCGACCGCGACGAACGCGAACGCTCCGACCGCGAGCGGCTCGATATCATCGCGCAGAAGCGGACGCAGGAGTAGCTGGGACGATTGTGTGGCGCGAAGCGGCCCCTCCAAGGTTCGGCTTTCCCGTAAACGCTTTACAGCCCGGTTTGGTAGCGCTACCGTTTCGGCCTAGCGTGAGCTTGGGAGGAGCCAGGGCTGTCGCTAGCGGAAGCGTTGTTCCTTCGACGACGTCGCGGGAATTGTTGGGAGGACCGATGGCGTCTGTCGCAATTGGCGAAGTCTATAAATCATTCGGCGCTGTCGAGATCCTGCACGGGGTCAGCGTGAACATCGAGGACGGCGAGTTCGTCACTCTGGTCGGACCCTCGGGCTGCGGAAAATCAACCCTTCTCAGAATGATCGCCGGCCTGGAAAAGATTTCACGCGGCCAGATCGCGATTGGCGAACGTGTCGTCAACAACGTTGCGCCCAAGGAGCGCGACGTCGCCATGGTCTTCCAGAACTATGCGCTCTATCCACACATGACCGTCGCCGAGAACATGGCGTTCTCGCTGATGCTCAAAGGAGTTTCCAAGCCGGAGAGTGATGCCGGCGTGCGCCGCGCAGCCGAAATCCTTGGGCTGGTGCCGTTGCTGGCGCGCTATCCTCGGCAGCTTTCCGGCGGCCAGCGCCAGCGCGTCGCAATGGGCCGCGCGATCGTGCGTGATCCGGCGGTGTTTCTCTTCGACGAACCGCTGTCCAATCTCGACGCCAAACTCAGAGTGCAGATGCGCGCCGAGATCAAGGAACTGCACCAGCGCCTCAAGACCACGACAGTCTACGTCACCCACGATCAGATCGAAGCCATGACCATGGCTGACAAGATCGTGGTCATGCATGACGGCATCGTCGAGCAGATAGGGCCGCCGCTGGAACTTTATGACCGGCCGAACAATCTTTTTGTCGCCAGCTTTATCGGCTCGCCGGCCATGAATTTGCTGAGGGGCGAGATCGCTACCGACGGCTCACCCTCGTTCCGCGGCGCCGGAGGGATTTCAGTCCCGTTGGCCTCGGCACTTTCCATCCGCAATGGCGAGCCTGTGGTGCTGGGAATAAGGCCCGAGCATTTGCGGCTGTCCGACGAGCAGGGCATTCCGGTCACCGTCGCGGTGGTTGAACCAACCGGGTCCGAAGTGCAGCTCATCGGCAGGACAGCCGGCGGCGAAGAGATCGTCGCCAATTTCCGGGAACGACATTCCTTTACGCCGGGCGAAACCATTCGGCTTACGGCCGAGCCCAGCCTTATCCATCTCTTTCACGCAGAAACCGGACAGAGGTTCCAAACACGTACCGATCAGTAGGACCACAAGGCAAGGACAACAAACAGGAGGAAACGAGCATGAAGTTCACCAGACGCGACGTGATCCGCACCACCGCCGGCGCGGCGGCGGGTGCCTTGGGAAGTCGGTTCATCAGCTCTCCGGCCCTTGCCCAGGACGGACCGAAATACAAACCCGAGGATGGCGCCAAGCTTAGACTGCTGCGCTGGTCGCCCTTCGTCCAGGGCGACGAGGACCAATGGCTGGCCAACACCAAGCGCTTCACCGAAGCGACCGGTGTCGCGGTCCGTGTCGACAAGGAAAGTTGGGAGGACATTCGCCCCAAGGCGGCAGTCGCGGCAAATGTCGGATCCGGCCCCGACCTGATGTTCGTCTGGTTCGACGACCCGCACCAATATCCCGACAAGCTGCACGACGTGAGTGAACTGGGCGAGTATCTCGGCTCGAAATATGGCGGCTGGCATGATGGACCAAAGCAATATGCGACCCGGGAAGGCAAATTCATCGGCCTGCCACTGGCCACGATCGGAAATGCCATCGTCTATCGCGAAAGCTGGGTGAAAGAGGCCGGCTTTTCGGAGTTTCCAAAGGACACGAAAGGCTTCCTGGAACTTTGCAAGGCCTTGCAAGCGAAGGGACATCCGGCCGGATTCACGCATGGCCACGGCGTCGGCGACGGCAACAACTATGCTCATTGGCTGCTGTGGAGCCATGGCGGCCAGATGGTCGACGAGGGCGGCAAGGTAACGATCAACAGCCCCGAGACCCTCAAGGCGATCGAATACGCGCAGGAGCTCTACAAGACCTTCATTCCAGGCACCGAAAGCTGGCTCGACGTCAACAACAACCGCGCCTTCCTGGCCGGCGAACTGGGGGTGATCGCCAATGGAATTTCCGCCTACAACACCGCCAAGATCAACAAGGACAAAGATCCAAAGCTGGCTGAAATCGCCAAGGACATACGCACGACCAACCTGCCCATCGGTCCTGTCGGCAAATCCGTCGAATTGTTCCAGGTGACCACGGCTGTCATCTTCAATTACACGCCCTACCCCAACGCGGCCAAGGCGTATTTGCAGTTCATGTTCGAGGAACCGCAAATGAAGGACTGGATCACCTCCTCGGCCGGATATTGCTGCCAGACACTGAAGGCATTCGACAACAACCCAGTGTGGACCGCCGATCCCAACAACGCCGCCTACGCCAAGGCTTCGGCTACTCTGCGGCCCAACGGCTATGCCGGGCCGCTCGGCTATGCTTCGGCGGCAACCATGGCCGACTACGTGCTGGTCGACATGTTCGCCAAAGCGGTGACCGGCCAGGCCACGCCGCAAGAGGCAATGGAAGAGGCCGAGAAGCGGGCAAATCGCTATTATCGCGTTTGAGCCTGCTCAGCCGGGCAGCGCGGCTGCCCGGCTGGCTTCGGATTGCGTCGCGGCCGATCCGGCCTATCAATGAGACCTCAGCAGGAGCCAACCCATGGCCGTGCCGTCAGCTGCCATCCAGCCGCGACCTTCGATCTTCTCACGGATTCTGTCGCGCTGGAGCGAAAGCCGGAACGCACTTGGCTTCGGCTTCATGCTTCCGGCGGCTGCACTGCTGCTTGTCTTCCTGACCTATCCGCTGGGGCTCGGCGTCTGGCTCGGCTTCACCGATGCCCGCATCGGCCGCCCCGGCATCTTCATCGGCATCGAAAACTATGAATATCTGTGGAGCGACGCCGTCTTCTGGCTCTCCGTCTTCAACACCTTGCTCTATACGATCAGCGCTTCGATCCTGAAATTCGCGCTCGGCCTCTGGCTAGCGCTCCTCCTCAACCAGAACCTTCCCTTCAAATCGTTCTTCCGCGCGATTGTCCTGCTGCCGTGGGTGGTGCCGACGGTGCTCTCGGCCATCGCCTTCTGGTGGATCTACGATTCGCAGTTCTCCATCCTGTCGTGGGCGCTTATGGAAATGGGACTGATCGATCACCGCATCAATTTCCTTGGCGATCCGGAGAACGCACGCGCCTCGGTGATCGCTGCCAATGTCTGGCGCGGCATTCCTTTCGTGGCCATCACGCTGCTGGCCGGCCTGCAGACGATTCCCCAATCGCTTTACGAGGCCGCGACGCTCGACGGCGCCAGCCGTTGGCAGTTGTTCCGCTATGTGACGCTGCCGCTGCTGACGCCGATCATCGCCATCACCATGACCTTTTCGGTCCTGTTCACCTTCACCGATTTCCAGCTGATCTATGTGCTGACTCGCGGCGGGCCGGTGAATGCCACCCATCTGATGGCGACGCTCTCGTTCCAGCGCGGCATTTCCGGCGGCCAGCTTGGCGAGGGAGCCGCAATCGCGGTGGCGATGATCCCATTCCTGCTAGCGGCGATCCTTTTCAGCTATTTCGGCTTGCAACGTCGTAAATGGCAGCAGGGCGGTGGAGACTGACATGGCCGCGATCGAAACGAACAATCGTCCGAACACGGATGAAGGCGGCATGGGCTATCTCCAGAGCCTGCCCCGGCGCGTGGTGACCGTTTATCTGCCGCTCCTGATCTTCGTCATCGTGCTGCTGTTCCCGTTCTACTGGATGACGATCACGGCGGTGAAACCCAATCTCGAGATGACGGATTATGCCAATTTCAACCCGTTCTGGGTCGTCCATCCGACGCTCGAGCATATTCGGTATCTGCTCTTCGACACGTCCTATCCGGGTTGGCTTCTCAACACGATCATCATCTCGACCGCCGCAACTTTCCTGTCGCTGCTGGCGGCGGTGTTCGCTGCCTATGCGATCGAGCGCTTGAGGTTTTCCGGGGCGCGGCAGGTCGGCTTGGCGATCTTCCTGGCCTATCTCGTGCCGCCCTCGATTCTGTTCATTCCCCTGTCGGTGATGGTTTTCAACCTCGGCCTTTACGATACGCCGTTCGCGCTGATCCTCACCTATCCGACGTTCCTCATTCCATTCTGCACGTGGCTCTTGATGGGCTACTTCCGCTCGATCCCCTTCGAACTGGAAGAATGCGCGCTGATCGACGGCGCCAGCCGCTGGCAAATCCTGACCAAGATAGTTCTGCCGCTGTCGGTGCCTGGCCTGATTTCCGCCGGCATCTTCGCTTTCACCCTGTCATGGAACGAATTCATCTACGCTTTGACTTTTATCCAGTCGTCCGAAAACAAGACCGTGCCGGTCGGCGTGCTTACCGAGCTCGTACGTTCGGACGTCTATGAATGGGGAGCCCTGATGGCAGGCGCGCTGATCGGCTCCCTGCCGGTGGTGGTGCTCTATTCATTCTTTGTCGAGCACTACGTCTCCTCGATGACGGGCGCGGTCAAGGAGTGAAGCTGAGGCGGAAATCGACGATGGAAAAAACTGCCCGACAACGCATGGCGCGAAGCCGGCAGCTTCGATCGATCCCCGCACTTCCGCTCCCTCTCCTTCCCGCAAGCCTGCCACAAGCTTGTTGAGGCATGGTCTGGCTAAGGAAAACCGGTAAAAGGCGGACTTTCTTGGCGATTTCTCCACCCAGCGACATCGTTATGGATGTGGCCCGAGCCGTCGACCCGGCGGATATCGAGACCGCCCGCGCCGCGCTGGCAAAACGGGCCGGCGGCGCTGCGGGCACGTTTTCACTCGACACCGCCGCTTCGGTCGATGCCGGCTCGATCCTGTCGCGCGCCACCGCCGACAAGGCCGCCGCTGCAACCGACCCGGCCAACAAATTCAAGAAATTCGAGGCGATGGTGCTGCAGACCTTCATCCAGAACATGCTGCCAAAGGATACCGAGGGCGTCTACGGCAAGGGCCTGGCCGGCGACATGTGGAAATCGCAGCTTGCCGAGCGGGTGGCCGACGTGATGGCCGAACGCGGCGGCATCGGCATCGCCAAGTCGATGCTTGCCGACCACTATCTCGAAGGCAAGCGCGTGGTTCCGGTCGGTCCGGTTTCGGGCGGGTTGGAAAAGACCGAGATCGACCAGCAAAACAGCCTGTCGACCTCGCTGGTCCACCAATTGCAGCGCAAGGCTGCGGGGTCGATGACCGGTGACGAGACGACCATAAAAACAAATATCAAGATCTAAACGGGAAACGCCATGGCCGACTTTTCGGAATCCACCTCCAACCTGCCAGCACGCACGACCGCGTCGGAAGCGCCGATCCCGTTCGCGCGGCCCGGCAACCTCGCCGCCATCATCGGTCGCATCGAGGAAGTGGTCGAGGAAGAGACCGCCGGTATCCGCAACGCGACCAACTATGATCTCAAGGCGTCGAACGCCCGCAAGAGCCGCTACCTCTACGAGTTGACCCGCGCCATGAGGGGCGGCAGCGAAGCCGAATTCCTCGAACAGCACCGCGAGGGCCTGACCCGGCTGCGCCAGAAGCTGGCGAAGAATGAAGCGGCGATCCTGGCGCATCTCAGCGCGGTCAACGAAGTCGCCAGCCTGCTGCGGCACGCCATCCAGCGCGCCGAGACCGACGGCACCTACTCCGCCGGCGAGTTCGGCTGGATGAAGGCATGATGCCGAACACGAGCGACACATCGGAGATACTGCCGAAGCAACGGCGCAGTGCCGCGTCGCCTTCGCAAGGGACTGATCAAGGGACTGACAAGAGCCGATGATCAAGGTCATCGCCATCGCCGTCTGGATCTGCGCCGCAACCCTCGGCGCCGTGTTCTATTCGTTTCAGGCGGCCGGCGAGCGCGGTGTCGGCGAAACGCCGAAGCCGATGCTGGGCGGTCTCGACTACGTCAAGACCGACATCATTTCGGTGCCGCTGATCCGCGATTCTGAGATCGGCGGCTATTTCCTGACCAAGCTCGTCTACACCGTCGAACCCGAGCAGATAAAGAAGCTGTCCATTCCGGCCGAAGCGCTGATCACCGACCAGGTCTATTCCTACCTCTATTCCAATCCGCAGATCGACTTCACCAACAAGGCGACCATCGATCTCGATGCCTTCCGCGCCGCAATCCGCGATACCGTCAACGCGCGTGTCGGCGCGCCTTTGGTGCATGAAGTTCTGATCGACCAGGTCAATTTCCTGTCGAAGGACGAAATCCGCGACAACTGGCTGCGCCGCAAGAAAAGCGAAACGGCGACCGAAATGACCAAGGCGTTCAAGGAACACTGAGTTGCCCTGCTCACAGGCCCGGTCACATCGAGCCTCGCCTGCCGTAAGGGCAGGAACCAGCCACCCGAATCCGCGTTGACGTAAACGTCAACCCAAAGCTATATGCGGCAGCGACCGTGATCGCGAAACCGCGGCATGGGCTTCGGCTGGATCGAAGCGCCGTTGCGAGACAGATGCAACCAGACAAGGAGAACAGCGTGAGCGTTCAGGAGATTGCAGAGAAGATCAAGTCGCGGGTGGCCAGCAGCGGGTTCGATCGTTCCGTGAAATTCGACACCGGCAGCGACGGCGTCATCGTCATCGACGGCGCGACCATCTCGAACACCGATGCACCCACCGACTGCACCATCAAGCTCTCGCTCGACGACCTGGATTCGCTGATCGCTGGCGACCTGAACCCGACAATGGCGTTCATGACCGGCAAGATAAAGGTCGAAGGCGACATGACCGTCGCTATGGCGCTCAGCCAGCTGATCGGCTGAAGGCATCCAGCCGCCCAGGCGGCGGCACCCACCAATTGCGAAAAAACGCCGCCTTTTTCGGGCGGCGTTTTTGCATGAAATGCTGGCGGCTTCGTGTCAGGCCGCCGATATCAATTCCTGCGCCTTCAGCTTGCGACCGGCCGCCTTCAGCGTGCCGTGCACGCCGTCAAGCGCGCCTTCCACCAGTTCCAGCGCCAGCAGGCGGTGCCGCTCATAGGGTCCCGGCATGGCAAGTGAACCGGTCTTCTCGGCCGAGAAGCCGAAGCGCGCGTAATAGGGCGCATCGCCGACCAAAAGGATAGCGGCATGGCCGAGACGCGCCGCTTCGGCGATGGCATGGCGCATCAGCGCCGAGCCGATGCCGGCATTCTTGAGCGACGGGTCGACGGCAAGCGGGCCAAGCAGCAGCACGGCCGCACCGCCCTCGCCCAACCTGACATCCCACAGCCGCACGGTGCCGGCCACGCCGCCCGAAGCATCGCGGGCGACGAAGGCCAGCCCTTCCGAGGGCCGCCGGCCACGCCGCAACTTCTCCGACGACTTTTTCCTGCGCTTCGGCCCCATGGCCCGATCGAGCAACGCCTCGCGCGCCGCAACATCGGCGGCGGTTTCGGCGACCATCCCAAAGGCCGGTGCGTGGCCCCCAATTTCAACTGGCATTTCCATTTCAAATGACATTTCCATTTCCGCAATCCCTGGCGAGCGGAGATCTGTTCCACAGGCGAGCCCGGGTGGACGACAGGCGCCCACCTGGGATGATCTGATCGGCTCTCTCAGCGCATTTTCAGGCTAAGTTGTGTCCGGTTCGCCGTCCGAAAATGCGCTGAGGAAGCGCCGTCAGATCACGTAGGATCGGAGAGGCTCGAAGCCGTTGAAGGCGACCGCCGAGTAGGTGGTCGTGTAGGCGCCGGTGCCTTCGATCAGCACCTCGTCGCCGATCGTCAGCGACAAAGGCAGCGGATAGGGCGTCTTCTCGTACATCACGTCGGCCGAATCGCAGGTCGGGCCGGCGAGCACGCAAGGTGCTGTCTCCGTGCCGTCATGCGCGGTGACGATCGGGTAGCGGATCGCCTCGTCCATCGTCTCGGCCAGGCCGCCGAACTTGCCGATGTCGAGGAACACCCAGCGCACATTGTCGTTGGCCGCTTTCTTCGAGATCAGCACGACTTCCGACTTGATGACGCCGGCATTGCCGACCATGCCACGGCCCGGCTCGATGATGGTCTCGGGAAGCGCGTTGCCGAAATGCTTGCGCAGCGCCGAGAAGATCGCCTGGCCATAGGCCTGGGCGGCCGGCACGTCACGCAGATAGCGCGTCGGGAAACCACCACCCATATTGACCATCTTCAAGACGATGCCTTCTTCGGCGAGCGTCGCGAACACCACCTTGGCGTCGGCCAGCGCACGGTCCCAGGCGGTCAGGTCGGTCTGCTGCGAGCCGACATGGAACGATACGCCATAGGCGTCGAGGCCGAGCCCCTTGGCATGGCGCAGCACGTCGACGGCCATCGCCGGCACGCAGCCGAACTTGCGCGACAGCGGCCATTCGGCGCCCTCGCCATCGGTCAGCACGCGGCAGAACACGCGCGCGCCTGGAGCGACGCGGGCGATCTTCTCGACCTCTTCGACGCAGTCGACCGCGAACAGGCGGATGCCGAGCTGGTAGGCGCGTGCGATGTCACGCTCCTTCTTGATGGTGTTGCCGAAGGAGATGCGGTCCGCCGGCGCACCAGCGTCCATCGCCATCTCGACTTCGGCAACGGAAGCGGTGTCGAAGGACGAGCCCATCGCAGCAAGCAGGCGCAGGATTTCCGGCGCCGGGTTTGCTTTCACAGCATAGTAGATCTTGGAATCAGGCAGCGCCTTCTCGAAGGCGCGGAAATTGTCGCGCACGACATCGAGGTCGACGACGAGGCAGGGGCCGGTCGGACGTCGGGTGGCGAGAAAGTCAAGAATGCGCTGGGTGGCCATCGGGGTCTCTCCATCAGCGCCTTTCGGCGCGCAATAAGGCTGCGGGACGCGGCTGTCGGCCTCGCGGTGGACAAAGGCGGGACGGAAATTCATGGAACCAGCCGGTGGAGACCCCGGAACCATGAAGCGCCGTCTCGCGGCGGTGAACCTTGGCCTTGCCCGGCCTCGGTTCGCTTTGTCTGCCTTGGCTTGGATGGGAGACCCGTCCGCACTGCCGGCAATGAAGGTGTGCCTCTTCAGTAACCCCGGTTTTTGGACAACCGGCAGAACACCAGAAAGGCCCGCACCGTCGTTGCTTCAAGGTGTCCTCGGGCTGGCGGTTGGCCGCTAGACCGACTGGAGGGGTTAGCTCCAGTTACCTTACCGATTTCCCTCACCATTCGAGGATCGGCGGACACCCACAGGCACGTGCGACTTTGGGCAAGCGCGATATAAGGGCGAAGACTTTCACAATCAATAAAAATCGTATCGCAGGTTGTAAAATTTCTGGCGTCGAACAATGTTGCGGCAACCGTATCCGGATATCGAACGATGACAGGCACGCACGGCCCTCTCAACGCCTTTCTCGATCTTCGCCAGATGCCAGTGGCACATGCCCAGCTAGGCCCGCTGGCCGGCCTGCGGCTGGCCGTCAAGGACATCTACGACGTCGCCGGCTACCGCACCGGTTGCGGCAATTTGCAAAAATTCGCCGAAAGCCACGCAGCCTCGCGCACCGCACCCGCCGTGCAGATGATCCTCGATGCCGGCGCACGCTTCGTCGGCAAGACGCAGACCGACGAGCTTGCCTTCGCGCTGTTCGGCCAGAATGCGCATTTCTCGTTTCCGGTGAACCCGGCGGCACCCGACCGCGTCACGGGCGGCTCCTCATCGGGATCGGCGGCGGCGGTGGCGGGCAGGCTGGCCGATATCGCCACCGGCTCCGACACCGGCGGCTCGATCCGCGCCCCGGCGAGCTTTTGCGGACTGATCGGGCTGCGCACCACGCATGGCCGCATTCCGCTCGACGGCACGATGAAGCTGGCGCCGAGCCTCGACACGTTCGGCTGGTTCGCCGACGACATCGAGACCTACGAAACCGTCGGCAAGCTGCTGCTCGGCCGCGATCCGCACCAGCATGTGTTGGACCGGCCGCTGGCACTGGATTGGCTGGATGGATTGGTCGCCCGCCCGGCGCTTGCCGAATATGGTGAAATGAAGGGGCTGGCGGGCAAGGTCTTCGGCGCGCCGATGACGCCGGGAGTGCGCTTCTCCTCATCTCCCGATGAACTCTACTGGTGCTTTCGCCGGCTGCAGGCCAGGGAGGCCTGGGCGGTGCATGGCGAATGGATCACCAGCGGCGAGCGCGGCCTTGGCCCCGGCGTCGAGGAGCGTTTCGGCTTTGGCCGCGCCGTCGACGACAAGACAGCCCAGGCCGAGAAGGTGCGACGTCTGACCTTTCGCGGCGAACTGAGCGCCCTGCTCGGCAAGAACGGCTTCCTTGTCCTGCCGACGGTGCCTGGTCCGGCACCTTACGTGGACAGCACGCCGGAGCAGTTCCAGGCCTATCGCGAACGGGCGCTCCAACTTCTGTGCCTGGCCGGCCTGTCCGGTTTTCCACAGATCACACTGCCCGTCGGCTCGGTCGCCGGCGCCCCGTTCGGCCTGTCGCTGCTTGGCCCTTCCGGCAGCGACATTGCCCTGATACGGCTCGGCCGGAAACTTCTCGACGCGGCACGAAAGGCCTGACCATGGACACACTGACGCGCATGCGTGCCTTCATCGACGTGGTCGAGGCCGAGGGCTTTTCGGCGGCGGCGCGCAAGATCGGCCGTTCCAAGGCCTTGCTGTCGAAATATGTGCGCGAGTTGGAGGACGAACTCGGCGCTTTGCTGCTCAACCGCACCACGCGCCAGTTCTCGATGACAGAGGCCGGCCACACCTATTACCGGCGCGCCTCGGAGATCGTGCGCGAGGTCGACAGCCTGGCCGACGCGGTGCGTGAATCCTCCGGTGACGTGCGCGGCCGGATCAAGCTGTCGGCGCCGCGCACCTTCGCCGATGCGCCGATCGGCCAGTCCCTGATCGACTTCGCCAAGCAGCATCCCGACATCGTCCTCGACATCCAGCTCGACGACCGCTTCGTCGATCTGGTCGAGGAGGGCTTCGATCTTGCGGTGCGCATCTCGCGGCTGGAGAACTCGTCGCTGATCGCCAGGCGGCTGGCGCCGTTTTCGATAAAGCTCTGCGCCTCCCCCGAACTGATCGCCAAGCATGGCATGCCGACAAGGCCGCAGGATCTCAGCCGCATGCCTTGCATCGTCGACACCAATGGCCGCGGACTGAACAACTGGCCGTTCAAGGGCGACAATGGCGATCCGGTGAGCGTTTCGGTGTCCGGTCCGGTCGAGGTCAACAGCCCGATGACGGCGAGAGCCGCGGCCGTGGCGGGTCTCGGATTTACCGTCCTGCCGGATTTCATCGCCGCGCCCGACCTCGCGAGCGGCCGGCTGGTGGCGGTGATGGATGACCGTATCCTGTCGGGCGGCGGCATCTTCGCCGTCTACCCGCACCGTCGCTATCTGCCGGCGAAAGTCCGCGTCTTCGTCGACTTTTTGGTGCAGTGGTTCAGGACGCGCGAGGCTGGCTGACCGGCGTCGATAGTCTCGTGGTCCCAATTTCGCCCCCTTTCTGGTAACTCTCGGCAACTCTTCCGAGGCCTATGGACCGAGAATGAATCTGAAACGGCACGCAATCATGCTGGCTTCGGCCTTGGCGGCTACTTTTGCCGCCACTGGACCCGCTTACGTGCATCCGCATGTCTTCGCCGAGGCCCGCCTCGATGTGATTCTCTCCCCGGATCACCAAAGCGTGAAGGCTCTGCGTCATCTCTGGCGCTTCGACGATCTGTTTTCCTCGACCGTGATGATGGAGTTCGACAAGAACTCCGACCTGAAGCTCGACGACAAGGAGCTGAAGGAAGTCGCCGACACCGTTCATGCCTCGCTGGCCGAGTTCAATTACTTCCAGCTCGTCACCGTCGACGGCAAGGATGTGGCGATGACGCCGCCGCCGCATCTGATGGCCAATTTCGACAACGATCAGCTGATCATCCTTTTCGAGTCCGAACCTAAGGTGCCGATCAAGCTCCACGGCAAGATCGATATCGGCGTCTACGATCCGACATTCTACACGGCGATCGACTTCACCGAGGACTCCAACATCACGGTTGAAGGCCTGCCCTCGAACTGCACCAGCAAGGTGGTCCGTCCGGACCCGGACGAGGCCATCAAGGAAAACCAGAAGACCCTCACCGATGCCTTTTTCAATGACCCGACCGGCACCGATATGAGCAAGATCTTCGCCACCAAGCTCGAACTGACCTGTCAGCCAGAAGGATGAAGCCGGTGACGAAACCGTCCCTGCGTTTGGCATTCGGCCTGTTGGCCCTCACTGTCGCCATGATGCATTTCGCCGACGCCGCTCATGCCCAGAGTTCGCTCGGCATCGGCGTCAATGACGGCATGGCGCCCACCACCGGCCCGTTCGCCCACATCCTGATGTGGATCAATCTCAGGCAGCAGGAATTCTACCGCGCGCTGGCGACGGCGATGAAGGCGATGCGCCAGGACGGCAGCAAGATCTGGGTACTCGTCGGCCTGTCCTTCGCCTACGGTATTTTCCATGCCGCCGGCCCCGGCCACGGCAAGGCGGTGATCTCGTCCTACATGGTGGCCAATGAGGTGGCGTTGCGGCGCGGCATCCTCTTGTCCTTCGTCTCGGCGCTGCTGCAGGGCCTGACCGCGGTCGCGGTGATGGGAGTCGCCTACTTCGTCCTGCGCGGCACCTCCGTCTCGATGACGGACGCAGCCTGGTTCATGGAGATCATGAGCTTTGTCTTCGTCACCCTGTTCGGCGCCTGGCTCCTGTGGCGCAAGCTCGGCCCTTCCATCCTGCGCCTGTTTGGCAGAGGACCGGCCTACAGCCTGTCGGCGGCTCACGCCGGCCATTCTCACGCCGGTCATTCTCATGGGGGTCATTCGCATGCCGGTCACTCCCATGCAGCTCACAGCCATTCGGCGCATGCTCATGCGCACGCGCTACACGCGCATGACCATGTGCACGGCCCTTCGCACGATCATCACGATCATGCCGAACACGATCATGAACACCACGATCACGCGGCGGGCGAAGTCTGCGACACCTGCGGCCATTCGCACGCACCCGATCCGGCGCTGCTGTCGGGCGATCGCTTCGACTGGCGCACGGCGTGGACGGCGGTGGCGGCGGTCGGCATCCGCCCCTGCTCCGGCGCGCTGATCGTGCTCAGCTTCGCCCTGCTCAACGGGCTCTGGCTCGGCGGTTTGCTGTCGGTGCTGGCGATGTCGCTGGGAACGGCGATCACCGTATCGGCACTGGCGACACTGGCGGTGACCGCCAAGAACTGGGCGGTCTATTTCGCCGGCGACGGCCGCATGGGCAACCGCATCCACTCGATCGTCGAGATCGGCGGCGCAGCCTTCGTGTTCCTGTTCGGACTGCTGCTGCTGTCGGCGAGCCTGGCGGCAGGCGGATGATGCCCGACGCAGCGAGGCTCGGAGTTTAACCCGCGATCTTGCCGCCGAGCTCATCTTCGATATGAGCGCGGATGATCTCGTCAAAGCTCCTTTCGGCGCTGAAGCCCAGTTCCCTTGACCGCCGCGCCTCGAACCGTGTTGGCCAGCCCTTGACGATCGCCCAGATCGTGTCATCCGGCTCCTCGCGGATCAGGCTTACCGCCTTCGGCCCGGCGATGCGTTCCAGCGCCTCGATCTGCTCGCCGACGGTGACGGCGACGCCAGGCATCGTCAGGTTGCGGCGTGGCCCGACGGCGCTGCTGTCGATCCCTGCCGCATGGATCAGGAAGTTGACCGCCGAGCGCGGGCTGGCATGCGTGTGCACGACCGAGCGCGGCACCGGCAGGATCGCCTCCTGGCCGCTCAACGGCTCGCGGATGATGCCTGAGAAGAAGCCGGACGCCGCCTTGTTCGGCTTGCCCGGCCGCACGCAGATGGTCGGCAGCCTGATGCCGATGCCGTCGAAGAAACCGCGCCTGGAATAGTCGGCCAGCAGCGCTTCGCTCATCTGCTTCTGGGTGCCGTAGGAGGTCAGCGGCGTCGGATGGAAGTCATCGGGAATGACATCCGGGAACGGCGCGCCGAACACCGCGATCGACGAGGTGAAGACGACGCGCGGCGCAAAGCCCGCCAGCCGGATGGCATCGAACAGGGCCCGCGTGCCATCGAGATTGACGCGGTAGCCGAGATCGAAATTCGCTTCCGCCTCGCCCGACACGATGCCGGCAAGATGGAACACGACGTCGGGGCGCGATGCGACCAGGCGCTCAGTGGCCCCCGCTTCGGCGAGATCGCCGGTGTGCAGCGTGACGCTGACGCCATCCAGGCTCGGTGCCTGCGGCGGCACGATATCGTGTAAATCGAGCGCGGTGATCTTGCCGCCGCGCAGCGTGCCGTCCTTGGCCAGCCGGGCGATGAGCTTGCGGCCGACCATACCCGCGGCGCCAGTGATCAGAATGCGCATATCGAAAATCCCTTGCCTATTTACCCTGGTTTTTGCGCTGGTTGCGGGCCCGCAGCCAGAACACCGAGAAGAACGCCAGCACGAAGACGATGCCAAAGGCGCCGGCCAGCACGGTCGAAAGGCTGCCGAGTGCCAGCATCACGGTCGGCAGATAGTAGGCGCCGATACCGAACAGAAGCATGATCCACACTGCAGCGATAAGAGCATTCCTGGTGTCACGATCCATCACGCCGCACCAGGGCAGCGGGTGTTCATCAAGCTGGTTTTCAAGGTTTCGCAACTCCTGAGGCAGGACAATCGACATCGATCGATCCGGTCCTAGTGATGGTGGTCGTGATAGGCTGCCGCTTCATGCTCGTGCCCATGCTCGTGCTCGTCGCCGTCGTCGGCGCACTGGCCGAATTCCGGTTCCACGGTGGCATGGCTGATGCCGTGCTCGCTGGCAAGCCGCTTCTTGACGGCACTCACTGCCTGATGCGCATCGACGCCCTCGTCGAGACAGGCATGCAGTGTCGCCATGTTGCTGGTCCCGTCGAGCGACCAGACATGCATGTGGTGCACTTCGCGCACGCCCTGGATCGTCGCCTCGATATCCCTGGCGATCAGATCGCGGTCGAGGCTTGGCGGCACGCCCTCGAGCAGCACATGGGCGGCTTCACGCATCAGCGACCACGCCGTGTAGAGGATCAGCAGCGAGACCAGGACCGACAGGATCGGGTCGACCGGCGTCCAACCGGTCGCCAGGATGACCAGCGCCGCCGCTATGGCCGCCGCCGAGCCGAGCAGGTCGCCAAGCACATGCAGGATGGCGCCGCGCATGTTCAGGCTCTCGCGGTCGCCGCCATGCAGCACGACGAACGAGCCGATGTTCACCAGCAGGCCAAGGATCGCCACCACCAGCATTGGCCCGCCAAGCACCGGTGCCGGCGCCTGCAGGCGCTCCCAGGCTTCGTAGACGATCCACAGGGCGATGACGAAGATGGCGATGCCGTTGGTATAGGCCACCAGCGTTTTGACCCGCCCGAAGCCATAGGTGAGACGAACGGTCGCCGGGCGGCTAGCCAGATGGAAGGCATACCAGGCAAGGCCGAGCGCGATCGAGTCGGCGAGCATGTGGCCGGCATCGGCCAGCAGCGCCAGCGATCCGGTGAGGATGCCGCCAAGCGCTTCGGCGACCATGAAGCCGCCGGTCAGGCAGGCTGCGATCAGAACGCGTTTCTTGTCGGTCGAGCCATGCACATGACCGGGGCTGTGATCATGCCCAGTGTGATCATGCCGGCTGTGATCGTTTGTATGTGCCAATGGCGAACTCCTAAGCGCCGAATTCCGCGCGACAATCCTCGAGCCGTCGCTTCTGCTGGCCGTCGCCATCGAAATTGGCCGGATCGAGCCACGCCTCATAGGCACTGCGCAGAGCCGGCCACTCCTTGTCGATGATCGAATACCACGCGGTGTCGCGGTTTTCACCCTTGACGATCAGATGCTGGCGGAAAATGCCTTCGAACTTGAAGCCGAACCGTTCGGCCGCCCGCTTCGATGGCTCGTTGCGGTTGTTGCACTTCCATTCGTAGCGGCGGTAGCCGAGTTCGTCGAAGATGTATTTCATGAACAGGAACTGCGCTTCGGTTGCTCCCGGCTTGCGCGAGATGAGCGGTCCCCAATAGATGTTGCCGATCTCGATGACGCCGTACGCCGGATCGATGCGCATCAGTGTCTGGCGTCCGGCGACCTTGCCGCTGGCCTTGTCGATGATGGTGAAGAACAGCGGATCCTCGCTGGCCTCGACCTTGTCCAGCCATGGCTGGAAGGCGGCGCGGGTCTCCGGCGGATAGTCCGGCAGCCAGGCGAAGCGGCCGCCGATGTCGGACACGGAGGACGCTTCATAGAGGCCATCGCCGTGTTTTGCAGCACTCAGCGGCTCAAGCCGGACAGTGCTTCCGTCGATGGTCTTGCGTTCAGGCCGCGGGCGCGGTTGCCAATCCCTGAGATTTTCCGACACCGAAAGCTCCAATCCGTTTGACTTTTGCCAGCCGAAGCTCACAAAAACGCGACCCAACAGCAAGAACCACACGGACGGGAAAAATGCTCCACACGATTTCGGCCTTCGACCGTCTCGGCGAGGAAAATGCATTCGCGGTGCTGGCGCGGGCGACAGCCCTTGCAAGCCAAGGTCGGGACATCGTCAATCTCGGCATCGGCCAGCCGGACTTCAAGACGCCGCAGCACATCGTCGAGGCGGCGATCAAGGCGTTGCGCGACGGTCACCACGGCTACACGCCGGCCAACGGCTTGCTGGCGACGCGCGAGGCAGTGGTGCGGCGCACGCTGACCACCACCGGTGTCGAAGTATCGCCCGAAACGGTGATGATCCTGCCCGGCGGCAAGCCGACCATGTTCGCGGCGATCCTGATGTTCGGCGAACCTGGCGCCGAAATCCTCTATCCCGATCCGGGCTTCCCCATCTATCGCTCGATGATCGAGTTCACCGGTGCGGCGCCTATTCCGGTGCCGATGCGCGAGGAGAACGGCTTTGCCTTCTCCGCCGAGGAGACGCTGGCCTTGATCACCTCGAAGACCAGGCTGCTGATCCTCAACTCACCCGCAAATCCGACCGGCGGCGTCACGCCGCGTGCCGAGATCGAGAAACTGGTCAAGGGGCTGGAGGCGCATCCGCACGTCGCCATCCTCTCCGACGAGATCTACGACGTCATGACCTATGATGGCGAGACGCATTGCTCGCTGCTCGGCTTTCCCGAGATCCGCGACCGGCTGATCGTGCTCAATGGCTGGTCGAAAACCTGGGCGATGACCGGCTGGCGCATGGGCTGGTCGATCTGGCCGAATGGCGACAAGGGCGCCCATCTCTACGACAAGGTGCGCAAGCTGGCTGTCAACTGCTGGTCCTGCGTCAACGCGCCGAGCCAATTCGCCGGCATCGCGGCAATCGACGGCCCGCAGGACGATGTCGCCAATATGATGCGCGCCTTCGACCGCCGCCGGAAGATCGTCGTCGAGGGACTGAACGCCCTGCCTGACATTTCCTGCATCACGCCCAAGGGCGCGTTCTACGCTTTCCCCAACGTCTCGAAGACCGGCTGGAAGGCCAAGAAGCTGGCCTCGGCGCTGCTCGACGATGCCGGCGTGGCGCTGATCGGCGGTCCCGATTTCGGCATTCTCGGCGAAGGCTATATCAGGCTCTCCTACGCCAATTCCGAGGAGAACATCTTGCGGGCGCTGGAACGGATCGGGGCCTTCCTGGCGAAGTAAGCTTGAAAGCGGCCCGCTGTCCTCTTCCGGACAATTTGCGGCTGTGGCATGACGGTGTCATGAGCCGTCCGGAGGCGCGCGGCCAAGACTGGGCGTGCATGTCGAGAACGGCTACGGTCCTCGGATCAGGATCGAAGTGGGGTGACATCGGATGTTCTATGCAATCCTTGCCTATCATGTGGAAGACGCAATCAAAGCGCTGACGCCGCAGGAAGATACGGCGCTGATGGCTGACTTGCTCAAGATCCATGAAGGGCTCTATGCCGACGGCAGCCTTGGCCCGTCGGCGCGGCTTGACGCGACACAATCGGCCTGCACCTTGCGCGACGGCATGATCGTCGACGGCCCCTTCGCCGAAACCAAGGAACAGCTTCTCGGCCTCTATGTCGTCGACTGCCCGACGCGGGACGATGCCATCGCTATCGCGCGCGAGTTTCGTCGCGTCAATCCGACCGCCGTCTACGAGATCCGTCCTATCGCGCTCTATCTACCCGGCGCAGAGCTACCGGGAGAATAACTACCCACGCCCGACAAACGGCATCTTGGTCGCCATGACGGTCATGAACAGCACGTTGGCCTCGAGCGGCAGGCTGGCCATATGGACGACGGCGTCGGCGACGCGCTGAACATCCATCACCGCTTCGGCTGATATCGAGCCGTTGGCCTGCGGCACGCCGACCGTCATCGGCTGCGCCATATCGGTCAGCGCATTGCCGATGTCGATCTGGCCGCAGGCGATGTCATAAGGCCGGCCGTCGAGCGCCAGCGTCTTGGTCAGCCCGGTGATGGCATGCTTGGTCGCCGTGTAGGGCACCGAGCCCGGGCGCGGCGCATAGGCCGACACCGAACCGTTGTTGATGATGCGGCCACCCATCGGCTTCTGCTTGCGCATGGCGCCAAAGGCGGCACGGGCACACAGGAACGAACCGGTGAGATTGACGCCGACGATATCGTTCCACACTTCGACCGGTATCTCGTCGATCGGCGCCGATTTGTAGCCCATGCCGGCATTGTTGAAGAGCAGGTCGACACGGCCGAAGGCCGCCGCCACGGTCTCGAACAGATCGTCGACCTCGCCTGCCTTGCTGATATCGCAGGCTACCGCCAAGGCCTTGGCGTCGGTGCGGCCGGCCTCGGCGACCGCAGCGTCCAGCACCGACTTGCGGCGCCCGCAAAATACCGTGTTCCAGCCGTTCTTGAGCAGCGCCGTGGCGACGCTCTTGCCGATGCCCGTGCCGGCCCCGGTGACGATGGCGGTTCTTTGCTCGGTCATGGCTGTTGTCCTCCGGCAGAGCTGCGCTTGCTCGACTGATTTTCGGGTTTTGGCTCGAAAAAGGAAGGCATCGCAAATGACGGCGGCGATGGCAAGCGTGTCCATCCGATCGGGCCGACAAAAAGGGCGGCCATTGGCGACCGCCCCTGATCTGAACCGGGCTTGGGAGGAGGAAAAGCCGATCCGACTGTGTTGAATGATGCGCTTGCTGGGTTAACGAGAGGTTAACCCGGAAAGTGCCTCCTGTGCCGTTTTGGCCTACCAGCGCGGATTGGGTGATGTCCCTGCCTTGGCCGGCACCTTGGCCGCCGAAACCGTTGCCTCGACATGGTCGACCAGCGCGTCCGGCAGGCCGAGCCGGCCTGCAAGCAGGTCGAGATAGCCACGCTCGGCGCGGGTGTCGGGATCGATGGTCAGGCGCGATGCCGTGTAGAGTTCGAGCTTCTGCGCGTCGGTCTTGGCGCCGGCCACCAGCGTGTCGAGGTCGAGCGGGCTTGCCAGCTCCGCCATCAGGAACTTTTCGGCATCGGAGTCTATGCCGGCCAGGCTGAGCTTGCCGGCGATCTTCTGGCGCTCTTCATCGTCGATATGGCCATCGGCCTTCGCCGCCGAGATCATCGCCCGTATCAGGGTCAGCGTGAATTCGTCCTCGCCTTGCGGCGCCTGCGACGGGTGGAAGGCGGTGTCCTTGGGCGGCGGCAGCAATTCCGGTTCGCCGGCCGCCGGTGCTTCGGCGGGTGCGTTGCCGGCCTTGTAGTTCTGGTAGGCCTTGTAGGCGAGACCGCCGATGGCAGCCAGTCCGCCAAGCTTCACCGCGGCGCCCGTTACGTTACGACCGGCACCAGTTCCAAGTAGCACGGCGGCCAGTGCGCCGGCGGCCAGCGGATTGTCCTTGGCCATCTGCACGGCCTGCCCCGCCTTGTCGCGAACGGTGCCGCTGGTGCCGGGGATTTGCGAGCCGAGCAGATCGTCGAGAAGCTTCTTGGGATCGAACATTCAGTGCCTCCAGGATTTGCCCGGCCGAACGGGCAGGTTTCGAACGTCGAAGACGTAAGTCCCGAAACTTGACATTGCAATGACAGCGGCCGCTTTGCAGCAGCTCGATGCCTGGATCAGGAGCCGATATGCGGCTCTCTGCCCCGCGCCTGCGCAAGCTCGACCTGGCGCTGGCGCTCGGCATAACGCTGGCGGTCCTCGTCCGAACGCGCATCGAAGCAATGCGGGCAGGAAATACCGGCGGCGAATTTGGGCGACGTCAGGTCGCCCGGCGTCAGCGGGCGGCGGCAGGCCCGGCACAGTTCCGCTTCGCCCTCGGCGAGGCCGTGCGACACCGAAACGCGCTCGTCGAAGACGAAGCACTCGCCTTGCCAGAGGCTCTGTTCGGAGGGAACCTCTTCCAGATATTTTAGGATGCCGCCCTTGAGGTGGAACACGTCCTCGAAGCCGAGCGACTTGACGTAGGCGGTCGCCTTTTCGCAGCGTATGCCGCCGGTGCAGAACATCGCGACCTTGCGGCCCTCGAGCTCCGCCCGGTGCGCTTCCACCCAGGCCGGGAACTCGCGAAAGCTTGACGTGGCTGGATCGACCGCGCCCTTGAAGGTGCCGATCGACACCTCATAGGCGTTGCGCGTGTCGATGATGACAGTGCTGGGCTGCGAAATCAGCGCGTTCCAGTCGGCCGGCGCGACATAGGTGCCGGCACTTTTCGAAGGATCGATGTCGTCGACACCCATGGTAACGATCTCGCGCTTCAGCCGCACCTTCATGCGGTGGAACGGCATGTCCGCGGCTGCGCTGTACTTGACCTCGAGGCCAGCCAGCCCTTCGATGGCTTCAAGGTACAGGATCAGTTCGGCAATTGCCGTCTCGCTGCCGGCGACGGTGCCGTTGATGCCTTCATGCGCCAGAAGCAGCGTGCCCTTGATGCCGCGCCCGCAGCAGAAGGCGGCGAGCGGCGCGCGCAGTTCTTCGAAAGCGTCGAGCCGGGCAAACCGGTAGAGCGCTGCGACGCGGAAGGGCGGAAGGGATGTCATTGCCGAAGCCACTAAACGCTCACGAAAGCCGATTCAAGGCAGAGCAAGCATCCTGTTCGGAGGTCACTGGCGCAAATCTGCACCATGGGCGAATTTGTACCATAGCTGAGGTCAGGGAGTCAAGAAAAAATTCCTATCCTGAAACAAAACTGCCGACACCGCCGAGCTGACAGCCGCCTTTGTGAGCTAAGCCTGGCGAGCATGGGCGACGCGTGACATCGCGACACGGCCGGTTTCGTGGACAGGAAAACGGCCTTCTGCTAATCGGTTGAATTGTCCCACGCCACGGAGAGACACATGCCCAGCAAGACCGAAAAACTCCTGTCGCTCCTCAACGGCCAGCCGGTCATCCCGGTGCTGAAGATCTCTGATGTCGCCAATGCCGTGCCGCTGGCGCGCGCGCTGGCGCGCGGCGGCCTGCCGGCAATCGAGATCACGCTGAGGACCGCCGATGCGCTGGAAGCGATCCGGCGGGTCGCTGGTGAAGTCGAGGACGCCATCGTCGGCGCCGGCACCATTCTCAATGCCAGGCAGTTCGAAGAGGCGGCTGCCGCGGGCTCGCGCTTCATCGTCAGCCCCGGCATCACCCGCGAGCTTCTGTCGGCAGCCGCCGGCAGCGATGTTCCGTTGCTGCCCGGCGCCATCACACCCGGCGAGATCATGGCCGCGCGGGAAGCCGGCTTGCGCTTCCTGAAATTCTTCCCGGCCGAGCAGTCGGGCGGCATCGCTTCGCTGAAGGCCTTCGCCTCACCGCTCGCCGATGTGAAATTCTGCCCGACCGGCGGCATCTCGGCCAAGAACGCGGCTGACTATCTAAGCCTGCCCAACGTGGTCTGCGTCGGCGGTTCCTGGGTGGCGCCCGACGACCTCGTCAAGGCCGGCAAGTGGGACGAGATCGAAGCCCTGGCGCGCGCGGCGAGCAAGCTTGCGAAATAAGGCTTCGGCCACGGCACGAAAAAACCCGGCCGACTCGCGTCGACCGGGTTTGCCAAATCGGCTCCGAACCGGATCAGCTACAGACCCGAACCTTTTCAACCACCCTGTGGTGATGCTTCCAGCTTGTGACCACCTTGGTCCGGCAATGCTTCTTCATGTGCATACGGTCATGAGTCTTGACGACAATGGTCTCGGCCTGCGTAGGGGCGATGGCCGCCGAAGCGGTTGCCAATGCGATGACCGATGCCAATAGGATGTTCTTCATGGATCTCCCCGGGTTTGAACGAACCTACATTAACCCGGGGAATAGGCCGACCGTTCCGGCTTCACGAGAAGTTCAGCCGCGCGTGACCGTGCGGGCTGGCCCGGTTCGCTGAACAACAAAAAGCCGCGCTGGTTGCCCGGCGCGGCTTTGTCGATTGATTTGCCGTCACTTGGTCTGGAAGCGGGCCACCGACATGAACTTGACGGCGTTGCCGGTGAAGCGATTGGCATCGGCCACCTGGCTGCTCGGCTGGAAGCCGGCCGTGTAGACCTCGCTCGGCGGCGTGTGCACGATGCTGTAGGCGTAGCCCGGCGCCGTCGTCGCGCTTGAAACGGTGGCGACATGCTCGCCGCTGGTCAGCGCCCAGCGGGCGGCCTGCGGTGCGGCTGCAACCACCATGGCCTTGGGGCCTGGCTTCAGGTCGCGGGCGGTGGCTCTCGATTCCTTGCGGGTCGTCTTGACGCCGGCGCCGATCGCGGCGGCCGGATCGGAACCGGCCGGACGGGCAACGACAGCATCGCGCGGCGATGCGGCGTTGGTGCCCGGATCGTTGAACGCCGAACGCGGCTCGGATCCGGACAAGGAAGCAAGCTGGTAATCGGCCGCACCGACCTGTGCATTGGCCTCGTCGAGCACGGCCTTGACCGCATCCGGCCTGGCCATCTCGGGCCGCGCCGTCGGCAGCACCGAGAACGCATCGGTCGCGGTCTTGCCTTGATCAGCCGTCTCGGCCAGCGCCATCAGCACATCCTTGCTGGGCGGCGCAGCCAGAGCGGCCGGCAGCGAATTGTCGGGACGCCATGTCGGCAACGGTATGTTGTTGACCGCGATCTGGGCCGGATTAGCCGAAGCCGTTGCATCGGCCAAGCCGAAAGGAACGCTCGCCGGCGCATGCGCGGTCGCCACGGCCTGCTCGGTGGTGGCTGTCGCCTCCGCCATCGCAAAAGGAACGTTCTCAGGCTGCTGAGCGCCGACATCGGCTTTCGGCCGCGGTGCGAAATCCGGCAGCGGAATGCTTCGGGCCGGCAATGCCGCGATGATCGTCTCCGGCGTGTCCTCTTCCGGCTCCGGAGCCTGCTGCTCGGTCACCTGCGGAATCTCGGCGCGCCGCGCATTCTCCGGCGCCACGATGGCAATGCCCGGGAGGTTGCTGGTCTTGGCTGCCGCTGCCGGCTTCAGGTTTCTCGCCTTGGGCGGGGGGGCGGCCGAAGCGGTCTGCACATCGGCGCTGTCGTCGGCCTCGTCGTCGCCGCCGCCGCCAAAGAAAGCCGACAGGAAGCCACCTGACTTCTTGCTGCTGCCGCCAGCACTGGCCATTTCGATCGCCGGCGAGCCTGAACCCTTGCGCGCCTTGTAGGAGGCGAGCGCCTGCTCAAAGCCGGGCAGCGGCCTGCCGTCGCTCGGCACATGCAGCGTCTTGCCATTGGGGAACAGGCTGACCAGTTCCTGCCGGCTGATACCCGGCCAATGGCGCACATTGCCGACATCCATGTGGACGAACGGCGAACCGGATGACGGATAGTAGCCGACGCCGCCGCCCTGCATCTTGAGACCGATGTTACGCAGCTTCTTCAGCGGCACGCCGGGGATGTAAAAATCCATCGCCTTGCCGAGCATGTGCTGGCTCTTCTCGGCGACGCCCCTGCTGCGGCCGCGCAGCATCGAGTTCGTCGACGGCGAACGATAGCCGCAGACGACCTGGATGTAGTCCGTGGCACCTGCTTCCCGATATGCCTCCCAGACCAGATCCAGCAGACGCGGATCCATCTTGGTCGGCTCGTTGCGACGCCAGTCGCGCAAAATGATGTTGATCTTCCTGAGACCCTCGGGAACGTAGCGGCCGTTGCGCTTGTAGACGATCTCGGCCTTCTCATGGGTGTGGAGATGATAAAGCTTCAGCGACCGTGTTTCGGCGCTGGCTCCGCTCGCAGCCGCGGCAACAAAACCAAAAGCGACAACCAACACTGCCAGCCACTTCGGCCAGACGCTCAAATGATGGTGCCGCCTGTTTGTGTGTCGTTCGATTCTGTTCAAATCAAAAGGCCTTGCAGGCTGCCGTTTGTCCCCGGATTTGTCCAAACGGATGTGGCATTAGCACACCCGAATATCGATCCTAATGGTTAATCATCGCTTATTGAAGCCGAAATGCGGTAACACCGTGGCGATATCCCGTCAAAAATTGTTCACAAGGTTTCTTGGTAAACCGCTGGTTTAGATCAGATTTTCGCCTTCGCCCCGAACACGATCTGTTACCGTTAGCCTTAATGCGTGAACAGAGCTGTCCATGACACAGCACAATGCCGCTGAAACGGCGATACAAGGGCTGTTATGGCATTGCAAGCTGGCACCGGCCTTGTGGCAAAGCCGGATTCCGGGCCGAAGCTCAGCCTGGCATCGCCCTAGGAGGCGAGTCGGTCCACGCGGCCTGTCTCCGGATCGATGCCGTGTTCCTTGAGCTTGCGATAGAGCGTCGAGCGGCCGATCCCGAGTCGGCGGGCGACTTCGCTCATCTGTCCGTTGTAGTGATCGATGGCAAGCTTGATCATCTCGAGTTCGACATCGGCAAGTGCCCGCACATTGCCGCGCTCGTCGAGCGCCCGCAACGTGCCGAAGCGAGGCTGCAGCCTTGCCGGCGGATCGAATGCGATTGCCGGGCCGCCCTCGCCGGGCAAGGCTTCGTCATCGCGCCCCTCCAAAGACAGGGACGGCGACGGCGCGTCGCCGTCCATATCCAGGTTGACGGTGCCTTCCACTTGCGCCCGTATCTGCGGGAAGTCCTCGGCGGAAAGCACATCGCCTTCGCAAAGCACCGAGGCCCGGAAGACGGCATTTTCGAGCTGCCGGATGTTTCCGGGCCAGTCATAGGCCTGCAGCACGGCGAGCGCTGCCGCCGAAATACCTTGCAGGCGATGACGCGGGTCGGCCGGCGCCACCTTCTCCATGAAATGGGTGACCAGATACGGGATGTCGTCGCGGCGGTCGCGCAGCGGCGGCACGAAGATCGGGTAGACGTTCAGCCGGTAGAACAGATCCTCGCGGAACTTGCCGTCCTTGACCTGCTGCAGGAGGTTGCGGTGCGTCGCCGAAATCAGCCTGATGTCGACCCTGACGGTCGAGCGTCCGCCGACCGGGTCGACCTCGCCGTCCTGGACCGCGCGCAACAGCTTGACCTGCACGTCGAGCGGCAGGTCGCCGATCTCGTCGAGGAACAGTGTGCCCGAATGCGCTTCGACGAACTTGCCCGTGTGCTTGTCGGTGGCGCCGGTGAACGAGCCCTTCTCATGGCCGAACAGGATCGATTCGACCAGATTGTCGGGGATGGCGCCGCAATTGACCGTGACGAAGGGTTTCGAACGGCGGTCGCCACTGCCCTGGATGGCGCGCGCCACCAGTTCCTTGCCGACGCCGGACTCGCCCTCGATCAGGATCGGGATGTTGGATGCCGCTGCTTTCTGGCCAAGGCGGATCACCCTGTCCATGGCCGGGCTGTGCGTGATCATGTCCTTGAAGGTCAGGAGGCCGCCGCGCCGGCGCGACGTGCGCTTGACCTCGCCCTCGACGGCCTCGACCTTGAGCGCATTTCCGATCGACGCCTGGAGCCTGTCGGGAGACGCCGGCTTGACGACGAAATCGAAGGCACCGTGACGCATCGCCGAAACCACGGTCTCGATGCCGCCCTGCGCGGTCTGCACGATGGCCGGCACGTGGATGTCGCGCTCGCGCATCGCCTTCAGCACGCCGATACCGTCGAGACCGGGCATGACCAGATCGAGGATGACCACCGACACCTCGCGGGCGCCGGGTCCATCGAGGATATCGAGAGCGGCCGCGCCGCCGTCGACGACGATTGCGCTGTAGCCGAACCGCGTCACCGCCGCTTCGAGCAGCCGGCGTTGCACCGGATCGTCATCGACTATGAGTATGGAACCTGTCATGACTGGTATGACTGCCCGCCCGAGGAATTCTGCCCTGTGGACCATCTTGGCACAGGGTTCTAAATAAGGTTTCAAAAAACCCGGTGAATGAATTCCTTAGGATTTGACCGGCTTCTCGTTTCCCCTCGAACCTTGGCCACGGAAGGTGTCGGCAATGCATAAGGATTCTGGGCACATGGTTTCCGCACGGCGGCTGACGGCGCCGGCGTCCGGTCAGGGCGCGGCCGAGCTGGGCGACCTGCCGGAATGGAACCTTGCCGACCTCTATGCCGGCATGGACGCGCCAGAACTGAAGCGCGACATCGCCAAGGCCGCGACTGATGCGACCACCTTCGAGAACCGCTGGAAGGGCACACTGGCCGCCGAGGCCGAGCGCGGCAGCGCCGGCAGGCTGGGCGAGGCGCTTGTCGCCTACGAGGCGCTGGAGGAACTGATCGGCCGCATCGTCTCCTATGCGGGACTGGTTTATGCCGGAAACACCGCTGATCCCCAGCGCGCCAAGCTCTATGGCGACGTCCAGGAGAAGATGACCGACGCCAGCGCGCACCTTCTGTTCTTCGCGCTCGAACTCAACCTGATAGACGATGCGTCGATCGAAGGCGCGCTCGCCGGCGACCCCGCCTTCGGTCACTACCGGCCATGGGTGCTCGATCTGCGCAAGGACAAGCCTTACCAGCTCGAGGACCGCGTCGAGCAGCTCTTCCACGAAAAGTCGATCACTGGGCGCGGCGCCTGGAACCGCCTGTTCGACGAGACGATGACCGACCTTCGCTTCGACATCGACGGCGAGGACCTGACGCTGGAGCCGGCGCTGAACCGCTTGCAGGATGCCGACGGCGAGGTGCGCCGCCGGGCGTCCGAGGCGCTGGCCACGACCTTCCGCAAAAATTTGCGCACCTTCACGCTGATCACCAACACGCTGGCCAAGGACAAGGAAATATCCGACCGCTGGCGCGGCTTCGAGGACATCGCCGATTCACGCCATCTCGCAAACCGCGTCGAGCGCAGCGTGGTGGACGCCCTTGCTTCCGCCGTTCGCGATGCCTATCCGCGCCTGTCGCACCGCTATTACGCGATGAAGGCGCGCTGGCTGGGCATGGAGGTGATGAACCACTGGGACCGCAACGCGCCGTTGCCGGATACGCCCCAGGCGATCATCGGCTGGGACGAGGCCAGGAACACGGTGCTGTCCGCCTATCAGCGCTTTTCGCCCGACATGGCCGAGATCGCACGAACCTTCTTCGACCGCAACTGGATCGACGCGCCGGTGCGGCCCGGCAAGTCGCCTGGCGCCTTCGCGCATCCGACCGTACCGTCGGCGCATCCCTATGTCCTGCTCAACTACATGGGCAAGCCGCGCGATGTGATGACGCTGGCGCACGAGCTTGGCCATGGGGTGCATCAGGTGCTGGCCGGCGGCCAGGGCGCACTGATGGCCTCGACGCCGCTGACGCTGGCCGAGACGGCATCGGTCTTCGGCGAGATGCTGACCTTCCGCTCGCTGCTCGACCAGACCACCGACCGGCGCGAGCGAAAGGCCATGCTCGCCCAGAAGGTCGAGGACATGATCAACACGGTCGTACGCCAGATCGCCTTCTATGAATTCGAGCGCAAGGTGCATGCCGAACGCAAGAACGGCGAACTGACCTCCGACAGGCTCGGTCAGTTCTGGCTCGAAGTGCAGGCCGAAAGTCTGGGTCCCGCTATCAAACTGCGCGAAGGCTACGAGGTGTTCTGGACCTACATCCCGCACTTCATCCATTCGCCCTTTTATGTCTATGCCTATGCTTTCGGGGACTGCCTGGTGAACTCGCTCTACGCCGTCTACCAGAACGCCGAGCGCGGCTTTCAGGACAAGTATTTCGAAATGCTGCGCGCGGGCGGCACCAAGCATCATTCCGAGCTTCTGGCACCCTTCGGGCTCGACGCAACCGATCCCGCCTTCTGGCAGATCGGACTTGGCGTCATCAGTGGCCTGATCGACGAGCTGGAAGCGCTCGACACCTGAGATGCGTCCCTCAGGCGTCGCTCTAACAGTTTAGCCGGAATGCATGTTGGGACAGCTCTACTATCGCCCTAAATATCTGTTCTTGAAGTACTCTCCACCGAAGTTTTCCGATAGCTTTCCACAAGCTCTATGATAGCCTTCGCTCCAAGCTCAGCCGGAGCGCATGCGGATCGGCGAGGAGAAATCTCAGCCGGCCGTGGCGCTCAGGCGAACGCGACAACGGCCGTTGGCCATGGGCAAGCAAAGCCGATCGCCGCAGCTCGAACCGAAGCCGGCTGTTCTGCTTACCGCGGAACCACCAAGAGTAGTCCTTCGCCGAAGGTCATGACCCACGGCAGACGGATCTGACTGGAGAGAGACAATGGGCACTTTTTTCTACGTGGTCCTGGCGTTCCTGATAGGCGTGTTGGTCGGTTGGTTCCTTTGGGGGCGCCTGCGCGGTGAACTCGACAGCTTGCGCGGCGACCTCGACCGTACACGCAGCGAACGCGACAGGCTGCGCACCGACAGCGACCGCCTGACCGGCGAACTCGATGCATGCGGCAAGACCCGCGCCGACCTCGAGCGCCGGCTGCGCGACGCGCCGGCCGCACCTGCCGCCGGAAGCAGCGCGGCAAAGCCGGCAAGCAAGGCGCCGGCGGCCCTGATGTCGACCCCCGCGCCGGCCAAATCCGCCGCCACAAAGCCCGCGCCGGCTAAACCGGCCGCCGCTGCGAAAGCGGTCTCTGCCAAGCCGATCTCTGCCAAGGCGGTCTCTGCCAAGCCGGCGGCGAAACCCGCCGCCACCAAAGCCTCGGCTCCAGCCAAATCCGCGACGAGCAAGCCTGCAACAACAGCCAAGCCAGCAGCCGGCCCAGCATCCGGCAAGCCCGACAATCTGCGCCGGCTGATCGGTATCGGTCCGGTCAACGAGAAGCTGCTCAAGGCGCAAGGCGTCACCAACTTCGCCCAGATCGCGTCCTGGACCGCGGCCGATATCAAACGGATCGAGGACGTCATGAATTTCGACGGCCGTATCGCGCGCGAACGCTGGATCGAGCAGGCCAAGCTGCTCGCCTCCGGCAACGAGAAGGAATTCGCCAAGCAGTTTCCAACAGCCGGAACCACCGGCAACAGCTGATCGCTGGCGAATATTGAAGATTGCAAGCGGCGGCGCCATATAGGCGCCGCCGTTTGCTCTTGGTTCCTGAGTTGGCCCTAAGGTCGGCTTTAAGAGGCAGCGTGCCGTTCCCTCGATTGCGCGCGGGCGGCACCCCATATAGAGCGGTTGATGGCTTCATTGACCGCAGCATTCGGTGCCCATGTCCCTGCCCGCCGCAATTTTTCGCAATGACAAAAGCGCGCGCCAGCTCGTTTTCGACCGGCCGGCCGATATCATCGTGGCGCACGAAGCAGAGGATTTCGAGCAGGCTCTGAAAGCAGCACAAGCCGCGCATGATGCAGGCAAATGGCTTGCCGGCTATTTCTCGTATGAGGCGGGCTACCTGCTCGAACCCAAGCTCGTTCCCCTGCTGCCGAACGGACGCCGCTCCCCGCTCGTGTGCCTTGGGGTTTTCGATGCCCCGGTCGAAGAGGCGGTGCCGCCGCGCGACACCACAGCCACCAATGGCCCGATCTTCGACGCCCGTGCGACGTGGTCGCCCGAGGATTATGAAAAACGCTTCTCGCGACTGCACCAGCACATCCGGCAAGGTGATTGCTACCAGGGCAATTTGACCTTTCCCGTGCATGCGCAGTGGTCGGGCGAGCCGCTGGCCGCCTTCAATGCATTGACCGAACGTCAACCGGTGAAATACGGCGCGCTGATCGCGCTCGGTGAACCCATCGTGCTGTCGCGCTCGCCTGAACTGTTCTTCGAGATCGACGCCGAGGGCATGATCGAGACGCATCCGATGAAGGGAACGGCACCGCGCGGCGCCACCAAAGCCGAGGACGAACGGCAGAAGATCTTCCTGCGCAATGACGAGAAGAACCAGGCCGAAAACCGGATGATCGTCGATCTCCTGCGCAACGATATCTCGCTGATCAGCGAGGTGGGCACGCTGGACGTGCCGGCGCTGTTCCGCATCGAGACCTACCCGACCGTGCACCAGATGGTAAGCGACGTCAGGGCCAGACTGCTGCCGGGTCTCTCTATCCGCCAGATCTTCGCGGCGCTGTTTCCTTGCGGTTCGATTACCGGCGCGCCTAAGATCCGTGCCATGGAGATCCTGCGCGATCTGGAAGGCACGCCCCGCGATGCCTATTGCGGCGCCATAGGCTGGATCGCGCCCGGCGGCCCGATGCGCTTTTCCGTGGCGATCCGCACCATCTCGCTCTTTTCGGGCGGCGAGGCCGTCTACAATGTCGGAGGCGGCGTCGTCTTCGATTCGACGGCGCAGGAGGAGTATCAGGAGTGTCTGCTGAAAGCGCGCTTCGCGACGGGAACACCGCCGACTTTCAGTTGATCGAGACCATGCGCTGGGAACCCCGCCCGGGCTTCCTGCGCTTCGATCGCCATCTTGCGCGCCTCTACGGCTCGGCGGCTGAGCTCGGCTTCCGCTGTGATCCAGGCACGGTCGGCGAGGCGCTGAGCAGCGCGGTCAGCGGTTCCGGCGTTGCCATGCGCACGCGGCTCGTCCTGTCGCATGATGGTAAGGTGGCGGCCTCGGCGCAGCCTTATGAACCGCTCGCCGCCGACAAGGTCTGGACGCTGCGGCTGGCGCGGACGAGGCTCGATTCACACGACACGCTGCTGCGCCACAAGACCAGCCGACGACAGCTCTACACGCATGCCCGCGCCGAATATCTCGTCACCCAGACCGACGAGGTGCTTATGGCCAACGAGCGCGGCGAGATCTGTGAAGGCACGATCACCAATGTCTTTGCCGATCTCGGCGACGGCGTGCTGGCCACACCCCGGCTCGACTGCGGCCTGCTGCCTGGTGTATTGCGCGCGCAGCTTCTGGATGAAGGCCGCGCCCGTGAAGCCGTCTACAGCTACAGCGACCTGAAGTCGGCCAAAGCACTTTTTGTCGGCAATTCGCTGCGCGGACTAATCCCTGCGAGACTGATCTGAAGCATGACCTCTTTGCCCACCCACACGCCCTATGACGGCTCGTCGAAACTCTTCAGCATCGGGCTGAAGCCGCTCGATCCGGCGGACTGGATCGAGATCGACGACCATCTGCTGCCGTATCTCGCCGAGAAGTACCGGCTCTATGCCGAAATCCCCGAGCGGGTTTTTGTCGAGGAGGACGGCACGCGGGACGCTCAGCAGGAGGTGCTCGACTTGCTCAGTGCGCATCTGTTGGACAGGTTTCCAGAAATCTATCGGTGCATCGGATCAGGCGTCGAGGTGGTGGGCGCGGCGCGCCGTCTGCCTGCTTCCCTCGCCGAGGCTCCGCTGGCCAAGGCCTCACAGCTCATCCAGGAGGACCTGATCCTGATGCGCCGCGGCGACAATGGCTGGCGTCTCGTTGCCGGCTCGCTGTGCTTTCCCTCGTCCTGGTCGCTCCTGGAAAAATTCGGCAAGCCGCTGCACGACATCCACGCGCCGGTGCCGGGTTTCGGCCCGGGCACGCGTCCGGCGGAACTCATCAACCGGATGTTCGATGGCCTCCAGGGGCAGGCCGTCGAGCGCTACAACTGGTCGATCCAGTCCGATAACGCGCTCTACCATCCGCTTTCCGACCTGCAGCGCATCGACCGCGCTACAAATCGGCGGTCGCGCTTTCCCGATGGCGACATCGACGCCCATGCCTTCATCCGCGTCGAGCGGCAAACCCTGCGCAAACTGCCTGTTTCACGCGATATCCTGTTCACCATCCGCATCCATCTCGACCCGCTCGCCGTGCTGGCCAGGCACCCTGATCGGGCGAAGCTCGCGGCGTCTTTCGCCGCCCAGCTCAAGGCGCTCGATCTCGCGCAGCTCGACTACAAGGGCCTGACATCAGACCGCGATCGGCTAGTCGACCGGCTCGGGGCGCTGGCGCTGTCCTAAATCGCGGCTAGGCCCAGCAGCAGGATCGCGGACATCGCGCTAAAGACGGTGACGTTGACATCCCACCGCCAACCCGCCGGTCCGAACGGCGGTCGGAATGGCAGATAGCCGTTCTCGTCGTAGAGCACGCCGCCATAAATCGGTCGTGAGAGCATTGCCACGAAGAACGCTCCGTACATAGCGACGCCCAATCCCCCTGCGAGATAGAGCCGCTCGGCTTCGAGTGGCCCCTCGATCCAGATAAGCCCCAGCGCAATCAGCGCAACTCCGGTGTAGCTCAGCACCTGCCAAACGACGTGAAACCGGGCGTGCGGGGTCCACAGCGGATTGGTGGCGTGGGTGGCGTTGAGGTCGGCTTTGATCGTCACCACACCGTAGCCCACGGTCGCGACGCTCAACAGAATTCGGGCAAGCAGATGACTGTCGTAAGCGAGTTCCATCGCACTTTCCTCCTCCATTAGGGAAATCGATGACAGGCACTTCAGCAGATCGGAGTCCGGCCGCACGCGGTCGGCCGGGCCAAGACGCGGCAGTGTCACGCCACCGCAACGGATTGAATGGCACCTTGGGCACAGAAGAGCTGCCCATCGGCCAGACGCGCATAATTATGGACGATCCCGTTTTCATGATCCTGCAACTGCACGATGAAGTTGCCGCTCTGCTCCGTCCAGCTCATGAGAACGAGGTTCGGGCGTACGCTGGTCATGTCGATCTTGACCATCTCGTCAATTTCGGTGGCACCGATCGACGCCTGCACATGCAATTCCTCCGGCGAGAAAAACGTCAGCCGGGGTACGAACGGGCCGAAAACGCAGTCGAAAGACTTACCGACAAGCGAGGCTGGAAAAACATTGGTTTCTGCCATGACTCTCTCCTTGGGCATGGCCGCCGCTGTGACCAAGCCTTTTGACAATCTCCGTTGTTTCAGACGCGAAATATAGCAGATATGTTTATTTGGAGCGCTCCAAGTGATACGATCCCCCTTTTTCACTTTCGAGTCAACGAAATTCTTGGAGCGCTCCAAAAAATGGTCTAACTGAAGGGAAATGGGTGAATCACAATGCCAACGCTAGCCGATGTGGGCAAGGCTGCCGGTGTCTCCCGGGGCACTGTTTCCAACGTCTTCAACCGGCCGGAACTGGTCAGGCCTGAATTGCGCCAACGTGTTGAAGCGGCCGCGAGAGCGCTCGGATTTGGCGGCCCCGACCCGAAAGGACGATTGCTGCGGGATGGCAAGTTCAATGCCATCGGGTTCATGCCACCTGGCGCCTACGCCATCGCCGAGGTGATGAGAAGCCCCTATGGCCGCGAGTTGGTGCTGGGCGTTTCGCTCGCCTGCGACGAGGCCGGAACGACGCTCAGCCTTGTAAACGGCACCGACAATACCCGCTTCGCCAGCATCCGCGAGGCCCTCGTTGACGGCTTCATCCTTGGTCACAGCGGGGACATCGGTCTCATAACATCGGCACAACGACGGCGCCTGCCCTTCGTCATTCTCGAAAATGACGCAGGTCCCGACATCAATTCGATAAAGATCGACGGCAGAAGTGGCGCGGTCGCCGCCGTCCGGCATCTGACCGGGTTAGGGCACCGGCATTTTGCCATCCTTTCCATACGGAGGACTCCAGGCCCTCCGATCGTGCACATGCCCGGACAGGCAGAGCGCCCGCTTCTAGCCGGCTTCTCACTCGACGACGAAAGGCTCGACGGTTTCAAACAGGGTTTGGCGGAGGCGAACTTGTCGATCGACGATGTTCCGATCATCGAGACGACGCCGGGCGATCCATCTGCTGGGGCGGTGGTATTCGACAATGTGCCCGAAGCAACCGCAATCCTGACCATGTCGGATTGGCAAGCGATCACAATACTCGACGAGGCGGTTCGTCGTGGCATAGAGGTGCCGCGCCATGTGTCGGTTATCGGCTTCGATGGCACTGCCGAATCCGCACGCACCACGCCTCCGTTGACGACTGTCGCGCAAGACGTGATCGGAAAAGGCAGGCTCGCCGCCCGCATGGTTCTTGACAATCAACCGCCCCGCCAAGTCGTTCTGCCCGTGGAACTGGTGGTTCGGGCGTCCACAGCCGCGCCGAGGGCAAAAATCCGTTAAACCGGTGCGCTTGGCGAATGGGCAAGCTCAGGCTCGGATAGAGCCACTCATCCACGGTTTCGGCCTTAACCACGTAGCCAACGCAGCGTAGCCGCTGGTTGGCGCTTTTCGCTGGTTTGTGACAATGATCTATGATGTAGCGCATGGCCGCCGGGCAGAAATTCCCGGTTTTGCGCGTGTTTTCCCAGTTTCCTGGGTTTTGAAGGAGTGCTCGATAAAATGGCGAATGAAAACTGGCCCGTTTACGGTGAGATCAGCGGCCCCGTCGTGATGATCGGCTTCGGCTCGATCGGCCGGGGAACGCTGCCGCTGATCGAACGCCATTTCAAGTTCGACAAGTCGCGCATGACGGTCATCGACCCGCGCGACACCGACCGCAAGCTGCTCGACGAGCGCGGCATCGCCTTCGTCCAGGAAGCGGTGACCGAGAAGAACTACAAGAAGCTCTTGACCCCGCTTCTGACCAATGGCGGCGGCCAGGGCTTTTGCATCAACCTGTCGGTCGATACCGGCTCGGTGGATCTGATGCGGCTCTGCCGCAAGCTTGGTGTGCTCTACATCGACACCGTCGTCGAGCCGTGGCTCGGCTTCTATTTCGACGCCAAGGCGGACAACGCCAGCCGCACCAATTACGCGCTGCGAGAGTCGCTGCTCAAGGAAAAGCACGACAAGCCCGGCGGCGCTACGGCGGTCTCCACCTGCGGCGCCAATCCAGGCATGGTCTCGTGGTTCGTCAAGCAGGCGTTGGTCAATCTCGCCACCGATCTTGGCCTGGAATTCTCGGAGCCCGCGCAGGACGACCGCGAGGGCTGGGCCAAGCTGATGAAGAAGGCCGGCGTCAAGGGCATCCACATCGCCGAACGCGACACCCAGCGCACCAAGAAGCCGAAGCCGATGAATGTGTTCTGGAACACCTGGTCGGTCGAAGGCTTCATCTCCGAGGGCCTGCAGCCTGCCGAACTCGGCTGGGGCACGCATGAGACGTGGATGCCGAAGAACGCCAAGAAGCACAAGCAAGGCTCGAAGGCCGCCATCTATCTGGAGCAGCCGGGCGCCAACACGCGCGTGCGCTCATGGTGCCCGACGCCCGGCGCGCAATACGGCCTGCTGGTGACGCATAATGAGGCGATCTCGATCGCCGATTTCTTCACCGTGCGTTCCAAGAAGGGCAAGGTGCATTACCGCCCGACCTGCCACTATGCCTACCATCCCTGCAACGACGCGATGCTGTCGCTTGACGAAATGTTCGGCGCCGCCGGCAAGCCTCAGCCGGTGCATCATGTGCTCGACGAGAACGAGTTGATCGACGGCGTCGACGAACTCGGCGTGCTGCTCTACGGCCACGACAAGAATGCCTACTGGTACGGCTCGCAGCTGTCGCTCGCCGAGGCGCGCAAGCTGGCGCCCTATCAGAACGCCACCGGCATGCAGGTCACCTCGGCGGTGCTCTCGGGCATGGTCTGGGCGCTGGAAAACCCCGAGGCCGGCATCGTCGAAGCCGACGAGATGGACTACAGGCGGTGCCTGGAAGTGCAGTCCCAGTATCTCGGACCGGTCAAGGGCTACTACACCGACTGGACGCCGCTCGATAACCGTCCCGGCCTGTTCCCGGAAGACCTCGACCGGAACGACCCGTGGCAGTTCCGCAACATCCTTGTGCGATAGCAGCACCGCCTACCTGCCTCACTGCCTTGCAATCGCCCGGAAATCGGGCGATTGAAGGGATGCGGACTGAGGAGAGGATTTTCATATGAACAACATTGCGCGCAAAATTCTTTCGATGAGCGTGGCGGGTGCCATTGCGACGATGCTCGCCGCCTGTGCGACCAGCGGCCCCGATGAACCGCCGATGGCAGCGGCGCCGAAAGGTGTCGAAGGCTCGTGGATCGATGCCAAGGGCACCGGCCTGTCGACCTTTGCCGGCGGCACCTTCACGACCGTGGCCACCGACACCGGCCAGAAGCTTGCCGACGGCAGCTACACGATGACCGGCGCCACATCGGTGCAGATCAACGGCACCTCGCTGATCCGCCAGACCGCGGTCAGCTTCAACTGCCTGATGGTGTCGACAAGCCAGCTCAACTGCACCAGCTCCAGCGGTCAGAATTTCGTGCTGACAAGGCGCGTCTGAACCCACGACCATTCGTTTTCCAAGGACGGCGGCCGGTTGGCCGCCGTCCTTTTTTATGCCGGCAAAGGGTCCCGGATTCCGCTTGCGTCATCCGGAACGCGATGGGAACATGGCCGAAGTGCCGGCTGTTATGTTCCAGTCAAGCAACGGCGCTAATGGCCTCTGATCAGCTTTCCGGGAGACGAAGATGAAGAAGCTTGCCGCCATTGCAGCCCTGTCAGCCTCAGTACTCGGCCTGTCGGCCGGCGCGTCCTTTGCCGACTACACGCTGAACATCCTGCATATCAACGACTGGCACAGCCGCATCGAAGGCAACAACAAATATGAATCAACCTGCTCGGCGGACGAGGAGACCAAGGGCGAGTGCATCGGTGGCGCGGGCCGGCTGATCACCGCGATCGCCCAGGAGCGCAAGAAGCTGGAAGGCCAGAACGTGCTGCTGCTCAGCGCCGGCGACAATTTCCAGGGATCGCTGTTCTACACGACCTACAAGGGCAAGGTCGAAGGCGAATTCCTCAACGGCATGAAGTTCGATGCCATGGCCCTCGGCAACCATGAATTCGACGACGGCGAAGTGGCCCTGGCGCCGTTCCTCGACATGATCAAGTTCCCGGTGCTCGGCGCCAATGTGAAGGCCAACGCGCAATCCAAGCTCGGCGACCGCATCAAGCCGTCTGTGGTCGTCGAGGTCGGCGGCCAGAAGATCGGCATCATCGGCGCGATCACCAACGACACGCCGGACCTCGCTTCCCCCGGACCCAACGTCACTATAGAGGACGACGTCAGGTCGATCACCGCCGAGGTCGAGAAGCTCAAGGGCGAAGGCGTCAACAAGATCATCGCCGTGACCCATATCGGCTACAGGCGCGAACGCGACGTCATTGCCAAGATCCCGGGCATCGATGTCGTCGTCGGCGGCCACAGCCATTCCCTGCTGTCGAACACCGATCCGAAGGCCGAAGGCCCCTACCCGACGATGGTCGACAATCCGGACGGCTACAAGGTGCCGGTGGTGCAGGCGGCGTCCTACTCGAAATATCTCGGCGAGTTCAAGGTGGTGTTCGACGACAATGGCGTCGTCAAATCGGCCAGCGGCGACCCGATCTATCTCGACAAGTCGATCACCCCCGACCCGGCCGTGCTCGCCCGCATCAAGGAGCTTGGGGCCCCGATCGAGGCGCTGAAGAACAAGGAAGTGGCGGAAACCACCGACGTCATCGACGGCAGTCGTGAGAGCTGCCGCACCCGAGAATGCGCGATGGGCAACCTCGTTTCCGACGCCGTCCTCGACCGCGTCAAGGGACAGGGCGTCGAAATCGTCATCTCCAATGGCGGCGGCCTGCGCGCCTCGATCGACAAGGGCACCGTCACCATGGGCGAGGTGCTGGCCGTGCTGCCGTTCCAGAACACGCTGGCGACCTTCCAGATTTCGGGCAAGGATCTGGTGGCCGGCCTCGAGGGCGGCCTCAGCCAGGTCGAGGACGGCGCCGGGCGCTTCCCCCAGGTCGCCGGCCTGAAATATTCCTTCGATAAATCCGTCGCGCCCAATGCCGGCCGCGTCAAGTCGGTGGAAGTCATGGAAGGCGGCGCCTGGACGCCGATCAAGCCGGACAAGGACTATCTGGTCGCAACCAACAACTATGTCCGCCAGGGCGGCGACGGCTACAAGATCTTCGCCGACAAGGCCAAGAATGCCTACGATTACGGCCCCGGCCTCGAACAGGTGGTTGCCGACTATCTCGGTGCCCACCGACCCTACACGCCAAAGCTCGACGGCCGCATCACCGAAATGGCCGCGACCGTCGCCGCGGCGCCTGCGGCCCCGGCAACCGATCCGGCTGCAGCCGCCAAGCCTGCTGAAGCGGCACCTGCAATGCCTGAGTTGCCGGCCAACTCGGGCGATATCGCCAACACACCACCGGCCATATCGACGGAAGGAGCACCTCCCCCGCCAGCGCCACCAGCCGCGCCGGCACCGGCCGAGCCGGCAAAGCCAGCGGAGGCGGCGCCGGCCGAAGCCAACCATGTCATCGTTGCCGGCGACACCTATTGGGATCTGGCCAAGAAGGCCTATGGCGACGGCGCCAAATGGAAGGTTATTTCGGGTGCCAACAAGGGCTATGAGCCGCGCCGGCTTCCTGTCGGCGCAACGCTGACCATCCCGCCGAAATAGCCTCGCTTATATGCCTGAATGACACCGTCCGTCCGAAAACCGGACGGGCGTCCTGTTTTCGGGCTAATGCATATCGCCCAAAAGTGAACTCGGTTTTGGGAGAACGACATGCATAAAAACAAAGACTTAAAGCGGGTCGTCTGAATCCATTCAGACAATCCGCTTTAAGGTGCGGCCAGACGCTGCATTGAATGCGCGCGCAAGATGGTTAGGTTCGCGTCTTCCGGAGAACCCTTATGACGCTTCCCACCCCTGCCGAACCCAAGGCCGCAAAGGCGCTCGGCCCGTTGCCCGCTGGGCACCCGCCGGTCAAGGCGGGCAGGATAGGCGTCATGCTGGTCAATCTGGGTACGCCCGACGGCACCGATTTCAAGCCGATGTGGCGGTATCTCCGTGAATTCCTGTCCGACCCGCGCGTCATCGAGCTCAACAGGGCAATCTGGTATCCGATCCTCTATGGCCTTGTGCTCACCACGCGGCCCAAGAAGTCGGGCGCCAACTACGCACGGATCTGGAACCGGGAAAAGAACGAGTCGCCGCTGCGCACCTATACCCGCGCCCAGGCCGAAAAGCTGGCCGAAGCGCTGAGCGACCTGCCTGATGTCGTCGTCGACTGGGCGATGCGCTACGGCAACCCTTCAACCGCCAGCATTGCCCAGCGTCTGGTCGACCAGGGCTGCGACCGCATTCTTTCCTTCCCGCTCTATCCGCAATATTCAGCGACGACCACGGCAACAGCCAACGACCAGCTGTTTCGCGCGCTGATGAAAATGCGCCGCGCACCGGCCGTCCGCAGCGTGCCGCCCTACTATGACGAACCGGTCTACATCGAAGCGCTGGCGCGCTCGATTGAACGGCATCTGGCGACGCTGGACTTCGAGCCGGAGGTGGTCATCACCTCCTATCACGGCATTCCAAAACCCTATTTCGAGAAGGGCGACCCCTATCATTGCCATTGCCAGAAGACGACGCGGCTGTTGCGCGAACGGCTTGGCTGGGATGACAAGAAACTGATCATCACCTTCCAGTCGCGCTTCGGCGCGCAGGAATGGCTGCAGCCCTACACCGACAAGACGGTGGAAAAACTCGCGCAGGACGGCGTGAAGTCGATCGCCATCGTCAATCCCGGCTTTTCCGTCGACTGCATCGAGACGCTGGACGAGATCGGCCGCGAGGCGGCCGAAACCTTCCACCATGCCGGCGGCAAGAATTTCGCCCATATCCCTTGCCTCAACGATAGCGCGGAAGGGATGGCGGTGATCGAGGCGATGGTGCGGCGCGAACTGTCCGGCTGGGTCTGAACCGGAACAACGCCTGCTCCGAGGCGTTAAGGCGCGCCCTCCGGAGAATGCGATGTCCCGCAAACTCGACCTCAGTAGTGGCCGGCCCGTCTGGTCCGCCTATCGGGCGCCTGCGGTGCCGACGGACAGTCTGACCCGAGATGTCAAGACGGATGTGCTGATCGTCGGCATGGGCATCAGCGGCGCCATGATGGCCGAGGCGCTGACGGCCGATGGCCATCGGGTGATCTGCATCGACCGGCGCGGCCCGCTGAAGGGCTCGACCGCCGCAACCACCGCACTGGTGGCATTCGAAATAGACCAGCCCCTTCTCCACGCTCTCGAAGATAGTCGGCAGAGCCTCGGCCCAGCAGGCCTGGCGACGCTCGCGGCTCGCCGTCTCCAATCTCGCCGGACGCATCGCCGAACTCGGCATCAACTGTGGCCTGAGCCGCATGCCATCACTCTATCTGGCCGGCACGATGCTTGGTCCGTCGGAACTGCGCGACGAGGCCGAGGCACGTCGGCTAGCCGGCATCGGCGCCATCTGCTTAACCCGACAACAGCTAGCCGAGAAATTCGGCATCGACCGCCAAGGCGCCATTCTCGGCCACGGCAACATCGCGCTCGACCCGCGCAAGCTGACGGCTGGGCTGCTGCTGAAATCCCTGGAGCGCAAGGCACGCTTCTATGCCCCCGTCGAAGCCACAATGCTCGAGGACAGCGCCGAAGCTGTTGTCGTCGCGACCAGGGACGGCCCGACCATAACCGCACGACATGTTGTTCTGGCCACCGGCTACGAACTTGTCGACATCGTGCCGGCCGCGGCCCACCGGATCATCTCGACATGGGCGATTGCGACACGCCCGCAACCGCGAAAGCTCTGGCCGGACGCAGCATTCATCTGGGAAGCGTCGGAGCCGTATCTGTATATGCGCACGACGGTCGACGGCCGGGTCATATGCGGCGGCGAGGACGAGGATTTTATCGACGAAGCGCGGCGCGACGAGCTGATCGCCGACAAGAGCACACGCATCGCCGAGAAGCTCGGCCTGATATTTCCGCATCTCGACACCAGACCCGATTTTGCCTGGGCCGGCTCGTTCGGCACCACGACCACCGGCCTGCCCTATATCGGCGCCATTCCCCGCCACCCGCGCATCCATGCGGTGCTGGGCTACGGCGGCAACGGCATCACCTTCTCGCAGATCGCTTCCGAGATCATCCCGGCTTCGATCAACGGGCTGGATGACACGGATGCAAGGTTGTTTGCCTTCAACCGCTGAGTGCAACCCTATAAACAATCCATCATCACCTGATTGTAACGCATCTGAAATACACCTAAGTCTTTGGTGAAGTCGGCAGCGCGAGAATGGCTTGTGCGGCCTTCGTCTGAGGGAGAGCCAAATGGATTTCAGTGGTTTCGATATTGCGGTTGGTGCACTTGCCCTTCTGGTATTGGTGCTGCTGATCAAAGGCATCAGGACAATCCCGCAAGGCTACAACTATACGGTGGAGCGCTTTGGCCGTTACACCAAGACACTGAGCCCGGGTCTCAATTTCATTTACCCGTTCATCGACCGCATCGGCGCCAAGATGAACATGATGGAGCAGGTGCTCGACGTTCCGAGTCAGGAAATCATCACCCGGGACAACGCCATTGTCGGTGTCGACGGCATCGCCTTTTTCCAGATCCTCAATGCGGCGCAGGCCGCCTATCAGGTTTCCGGACTGCAGAACGCCATCCTCAATTTGACGATGACCAACATCCGTACCGTCATGGGTTCGATGGACCTCGATGAACTCCTGTCGAACCGCGACGCCATCAACGAGCGCCTGCTGCGCGTCGTCGATGAGGCGGCCCATCCGTGGGGCATCAAGATCACCCGCGTCGAAATCAAGGACATCAACCCGCCGGCCAACCTTATCGAATCGATGGGCCGGCAAATGACGGCGGAACGCAACAAGCGCGCGCAGATCCTTGCCGCCGAAGGCCTCAAGCAGTCGCAGATCCTCGAAGCCGAGGGCCGCAAGGAAGCCGCCTTCCGCGATGCCGAGGCGCGCGAACGTTCGGCCGAGGCGGAAGCCCGCGCCACCCAGGTGGTGTCGGAAGCGATCTCCAAAGGCGATGTGCAGGCGCTGAACTATTTCGTAGCGCTGAAATACACTGAAGCGCTTGGCAGGATCGGCACGGCCACCAACAGCAAGATCGTGCTGATGCCCTTCGAGGCGTCGTCGCTGATCGGCTCGCTCGGCGGCATCGGCGAGATCGCCAAGGAAGTCTTCCGCAGCGAAGGCACCACCGGCTCGCAAAGGCAGGCCGCGCGCCCGCCGGTCGTTCGCCCAACCGACAACTGAGGTCGAAACCAATGATCGACCGCATCGTTTCCGAACTCGGCCCGTGGAACTGGATGGTACTCGGTTTCGTGCTGCTGGTGATGGAAATCATCGCACCGGGTATCTTCATGCTGTGGATCGGCATCGCCGCGCTGATCATCGGCGCCGTGTCGCTGCTGATCTGGGACGCCGGCTTCTGGACCTGGCAGGTTCAGGTCCTCGCCTTCCTGGCGCTGTCGCTGGTCTCGGCCTATGTCGGCAAAAAGCTGGTCGGCAGCCGCAACGACCCGACCGACCAGCCGCTGCTCAACCGGCGCGGCGCGCAAATGGTCGGCAGGATGGCGACACTTGCCGAGCCGATCCGGGACGGACGCGGCCGCATCAAGCTGGGCGATACGCTGTGGCGTGTCTCCGGGCCGGATTTGCCGGCCGGCACGCAAGTGCGCGTAACGGGTGCGGCCGATACGGATCTGGAACTGACCGTCGAGGCGGTCTGAACGAGCGCGCAGATTCAGGTCAGGCCGGCATCACCTGAATATCAGCACACCCTTAGGCGGCGCCGATGCGCAGCAGGTCGTGCAGGTGGATGAGGCCGACTGGTTTCCGGCCCTCCACCACCATCAGGCTGGTGATGGCTGAATTGTTGATCGTTTGCAGCGCCGTTGCCACCAGCGTGTCCGGCGTCGCGGTCTTCGGGCCTTTTGTCATCACCTGATCCACCGTCATCGCCAGCAGATTGCTGCCGATGTGACGGCGGATGTCGCCATCGGTGATGATGCCGACCAGCGCACCGTCGGCGTCGGTGATCGCGACGCAGCCAAACCCCTTGCGCGACAGTTCCAGGATCGCGTCCTGCATGCCGGTGCCCGCGACCACCAGCGGCAGCCTGTCGCCGACATGCATGATCTCGCGGATCTGCGTCAGGTTGGCGCCGAGCTGGCCGCCCGGGTGAAAGGTGCGGAAATGATCCGGCGTGAAGCCGCGTGCTTCGAGCAGCGCGATCGCCAGCGCGTCGCCCATCACCAGTTGCAGCAGCGTCGATGTCGTTGGCGCCAGGCCGTGCGGGCAGGCTTCCGGAGCGCGCGGCAAAAGCAGCACCACGTCCGCCGCCCGCGCCAGCGCCGATGTCTCTCCGGCGGTGATGGCGATCAGCGGAATGGAAAAGCGCCTGGAATAGGCGACGATGCCCATCAGTTCCTTGCTCTCGCCCGACCACGACATGGCGATGATGGCGTCGTCCCTGGCGATCATGCCGAGATCGCCGTGGTTGGCTTCTGCGGGATGGACAAAGAAAGCCGGCGTGCCGGTCGAGGCCAGCGTCGCGGCGATCTTCGAACCGATATGGCCGCTTTTGCCGACACCGGTGACGATGAGCCGGCCTTCAATCCCAGAGATCATCTCGACCGCCTGCGCGAAAGGCGCGGCCAATCCGTTCTCCAAGGCCTCGGCAAGGGCTGCAACCCCAGCCTGTTCTGTTGCCACCGTCCTCAGCGCCGAAGCGATCGAGGCTTGCCTGTCCGAAGGCTTCTTATCCAGGGATCCCGCATGCATGGCTGATGCGATTAGCGCTTTGCCGGCGCGCTGTCCAACAGAAATGGCCCAAGGCGTGTTGCCCGAACGTGTGCGGTGGTTTTTGACGACGGCAGGGGCGAAAACCAAAAGCTTGACGCACGCGGTATGATTCCCTTTGGAAATCAGCGCTTCAGGCGGCTGACGGGCCGCCGCCTCAACTCTCCGTTAACCATCCCCATTTACGGTTCGGTAAGTATGGCGCGCGTGCGCCGCGCAAGCAGTGGTGGCGATGTCCGGGGCCCAGCCAGAAAATTCGACAGGACGTGGGGGCAAGGCGGTCTGCGCCTTGCTGCTGGCAACCAGCATGTTTGCCTTGCTGCGCCCGGCGGCGCTCCATGCTCAGGAAACCGAACTGCGCGGCGAGGTTTCGGAATCGGCGATCCTGTCCGACCAGCAGCGCAAGGCGAGACAGCTGGCCCTGGCAGCGCAGGGTCAACAGCCGGCCAATGCAGCGCAGGCCAATGCGCCGGCCCGCACCTATCTGCCGGCCAGCGCCGGTGCCGTGCCTGACGACGCCGACACTGGCGACGCCAACGCGACCGGCAGCCTCTTCGACCCGGCGTCAGCCACCGACGACACGGCCGCCGACACTGCGGCGCCGCCCAAGCCTCGCCGCCGCTCATCGACCGTCAGGCAGAATGCGGCTGACCAGGCCAAGGACAAGGCTGCCGACAAATCGAAAAAGAAGAAGAAATCGACGGCCGGCGCCTCCGACATCACCGCTTCCACGACGGCCTCCACGACGGACGCTGCCGATGGTGAAGAGACCGATGCGGGCACGGCCAACCGCCGCGCCCTCACCATCGACAGTGCCGACAGGCAGAAGCTCGACCCAGGCGCGGAGCGCACGGACGCCATCGAAGGCCAGAAGAAAAAACCGGAGGATGATCCGTTTGCTGCCACCGGCGTCAAATGGGGTTCCTTCGTCATCCGGCCGACGATCGAACAGGGCCTGACCGCCACATCGAACGGCGATTCGAGCAGTGCCGGCAAGTCGGCGCTGCTGTCCGAGACGGCGCTGCGCTTTTCCGCCGCCTCCGACTGGCGCGAGAACTCAGCCACGATCGACGGCTATGGCCTTTTTCGCGAGACTGTCTCGGGTTACCCGGTTCACGACGAGCAAGGGCGCATCGAAGGCCAGCTCAATGTCGACCTCGACAATGAGTTGCGCGCCATCGCCAAGCTCGGCTACGAGGCCGTGCCGGAATCGGCATCATCGCCGGACGCCATCGCGGGCGTCAGCAAGCAGCCGCTGCGGCAGACCATCGATGGCAGCCTCGCCGTCGAAAAGCATCTCGGCAAGATGCAGTACACGTTGACCGGCGCGGTCTCGCATGACTTCTACGGCGACGCCAAGCTCTCGGACGGCACCTCGCTGTCGCAGAAGGATCAGGACTCCACGCTCTACACGGCGACGTTGCGCACCGGCTACGAGATCTCCCCTGCCCTGACCCCTTTCACCGAAATCGAGGTCGGCCGCCGGACTTATGATCAACGCATCGACAATGAAGGCTTCGAGCGCTCGTCGACGCGGCTCGGCGCCCGCGCTGGCCTTGCACTCGATATGGGTGAGAAGCTGTCGGGTGAATTCTCGGCCGGCTGGCTCAGGGAAGCGATCGACGACAAAAACCTTGATGCGATCTCTGGTGCCACCGTCAACGCCGACCTCAAATGGTCACCCGAGCGCGGCACAACGATCGGCCTGACCGGGCGGACCACCGTCGAGCCCACGACCACATCGGGCGAAAGCGGCGACATCCTCTATTCCGGTCGCCTGACCGGCGAGCGCCAGATTCGCGCCAACCTCACCGCCAATGCGGCTCTGGGCCTCGACTGGCGTGATTACATCGGCATCGACGGCCATGACAGGGTGTTGAGCGCCGAGGCCGGACTGACCTGGTGGTTGAACCGCTACGCCGGCCTGACCACAAGAGTGAGGACCGAGAAGCTGACCAGCAATCTGCCGGGCCGGGACTACACCGCCAACAGCATCTTCCTCGGCGTGAAGGTGCAGCGCTGAACGGCCGCACCAACGACATCCGGCCGCTCGCTATAATACCTTAAAACGCAGCGCCGCGGCGCTCAGACGGCTTCAGCTCGTCGAGAAGCGTGCGGATGACGCCAGCCATGTTCTCGTTCATGTCGCTGCGCCACAGCGCGAAGGCGACGTTGGCCTCGACGAAGCCTTCCGGCGATCCGCAGTCGAACGTGCGGCCCCGATAGTGGTAGCCGTAGAAAGGCTGCTGCTTTTCCAGCTTCAGCATGGCGTCGGTGAGCTGGATCTCGTTGCCGGCGCCTTTTTCCTGGCCTTCGAGGATCTTGAATATCTCCGGCTGCAAGATGTAGCGGCCGTTGATGTAAAGGTTGGACGGCGCGGTGCCGGCCTTCGGCTTTTCCACCATCTCGGTGATGCGGAAACCGTGATGCGTGTCCTCGCCACGGCCGACGATGCCGTATTTGTGGGTTTCGGCGGGAGCGCATTCCTGCACCGCGATGATGTTGTTGCCGGTCTCCTCGTAGAGCTCGACCATTGCCTTCGTGCAGCTCTTCTCCGACTGCATGATCATGTCGGGCAGCAAAAGCGCGAAGGGCTCGTCGCCGACGAGCTCGCGGGCGCACCAGACGGCGTGACCAAGTCCCATCGGTACCTGCTGGCGTGTGAAACTGGTCTGCCCCGGCGCCGGCTGCAGCCGTTGCAGGCGGGCGAGCTGGTCGTCTTTGCCGCGCTGGGCCAGCGTGTCATAGAGTTCGAACTGGATGTCGAAATGGTCCTCGATGACGGCCTTGTTGCGGCCGGTGACGAAGATGAAATGCTCGATGCCGGCCTCGCGCGCCTCATCCACCACATACTGGATCACCGGCCGGTCGACGACGGTCAGCATTTCCTTGGGGACAGCCTTGGTGGCCGGGAGAAACCGTGTGCCGAGACCGGCGACCGGGAAGACTGCCTTGCGAACTCTCTTCATGCTTTCAATTATCCGTTTGAGGGCCAGCTCCGCAATCCCCGTTCCAAGACATTTTCACGCCGGAATTGGGGACTACTGGGCAACTGAGGGGAATGTCCACCGGTAAAGCTTCGAAGCGTCTTTTCGTTCCCGGTGGCGCCTATGGTAAACTAATTCCTAACCTGGTTCGGCGATGAATGGTCTTTCCTGAGACAGAGAAGGAGGAAAAGATGTCCGTTCGCAATGCCGCAAAACGTTTTACCAGCGTCATAGCGGCAGCCAGCCTATCGCTCGCTCTGCTGATGCCTGGCCCCGCTTTCGCCGATGCCGGTTTCCGGCAGTGGGTCGCCGGCTTCCGCGCCACCGCCGTGCAGAGCGGCGTTTCCGGCGCCCTCTACGACCAGGCCTTCAGGAACATCAGGGATATCGATCCGGTGGTGCTGGAAAAGGCGCGTACGCAGCCTGAATTCACGGCTCCTGCCTGGGACTATTTCGACAACCGCGTCCATGACCAGTCGGTCGCCGTCGGCCAGCAGATGGCCAGGAAATGGAAGCCGTGGCTGGACCGGATCGAGGCCAGGTTCGGCGTCAACCGTTACATCCTGCTGGCCATCTGGTCGATGGAATCGAACTATGGCGAGATCCTCAAGCGCGACGACATCATGCGCAATGTCGTGCGCTCGCTGGCAACCTTGGCCTATGCCGATCCGAAGCGGGCGAAATTCGCCCGCACCCAGCTGGTCGCCGCACTGAAGATCCTGCAGACCGGCGACATCGACGAAAGCCATCTGAGCGGATCCTGGGCCGGCGCCATGGGCCACACCCAGTTCATTCCGACCAGCTATCTGCACTATGCCGTCGACATGGACGGCAACGGCAAACGCGACATCTGGAATTCGATCCCCGATGCGCTGGCGACATCAGCCAATTTGTTGAAGAAGAATGGCTGGCAGGCCGGCAAGACCTGGGGCTATGAGGTCGCCTTGCCGGCCGGCAAACTTTCCGCCGGGTCCAAGACGCTGTCGCAATGGCAGGCGCTGGGCGTCGTCAGGGCCAACGGCAAGCCGTTCAAGAACGGCTCAGACAAGGCGACGTTGAAGGTGCCGGACGGCCGCAACGGGCCGGCCTTTCTGATGATCAAGAATTTCACGGTCATCAAAGCCTACAACAATGCCGACAAATATGCGCTTGCCGTCGGCCTTCTTGCAGACGAAATCGCCGGCTCCAGCGGTCTCGTGCAGGACTGGAAGCGGCCTTTCACCAAGCTCACTTTCGAGGAAAGGCAGGAGCTGCAGCAGCGGCTTTCCCAACATGGCCTTTATGACGGCAAGTTCGACGGCAAGATAGGCGACGGCTCGAAATCAGCCATCTTGGCTTTCCAGGCCAAGGCCGGCTTGACCCAGGACGGTTACCCGAGCATGGAAGTGCTGAAGTGGCTCCGGCAGAAATAGAGCCGCCTGCGGTGCCGCGCGGCCTTTCGGCCGCGCAAAGGACGCTGTAGCAATCTGGTTGGCGCAAAGTCCGTTTGAAAAGTACGACTTTTCAAAAAAAGGGCTGCGCCAAGGGATGGAGGAAACGATTGGCTTCGGCTGCGCGCATCGCAGGGCTTGTTCGTCGCATGCCGGTGCTCATCCTGGCCGTGATCGTGCTCACCGTCGGTGTGGCTGGCGCCTTTCATGCGCCGGCCATGGCGCAGGAGCAGCAAAACCGCGGCTGGTCGCTGCGCGACCTTCTGTTCCCGCGCCGCAGCGAGCGCATCGAGCCGCCGCAGGACATCCAGAAAGCAAGGCCCAGGCCCAAGGCGAAAAAACCCCGCGCCCCTCGCCCGCCCGCGGAACCGGAAATCCCGGTGGTCGTCAAGGCACCGGACGCCCGCACCGTCCTGGTAGTCGGCGACTTCATGGCGGCCGGCCTCGCCGAAGGCCTCGACACCGCCTTTGCCGAGAATGCCGGCGTCAGGATCGTCGTTCGCAGCAATGGTTCGTCCGGCTTCGTACGCGACGACTTCTACAACTGGCCCGAACAGATCAAATCGCTGATCGAGACCGAAAAACCTGCCGCCGTGATCGTCATGCTGGGTTCCAACGACCGCCAGCAGATGAAGGTGGGTGACGTGCGCGAGCAGCCACGTTCCGAGAACTGGACCAAGGAATATGAACGGCGGACCGACGCGCTGGGCAAAGCCATCGCCGCGGCCAAAGTCCCCTTCCTGTGGGTCGGCATGCCGGCGTTCCGGGTGCCGAAGATGACCTCCGACATGCTGGCCTTCAACGACATCTACCATCAGGCCGCTGAAAGCCATGGCGGTGAATTCGTCGACGTCTGGGACGGTTTCGTCGATGAGAACGGTGCTTTCGTCACCAGCGGCCCCGACATCAACGGCCAGCCGGTGCGGCTGCGCGCCGATGACGGCATCAACGTCTCGAGGGCGGGCAAGCGCAAACTCGCCTTCTATACCGAAAAACCGCTGCTGAAGATCCTCGGCCTGACCGCGCCTGGAAGCGTGATTACACCGTCCGCTCCGGCGGGCGCCCCTGTCGAGGCGCCGGCGCCGGCCGCGGCACCCATCGTCATCGACCGCACCGCGCCGATGCTGCTCAGCGATCCGGCACTCGACGGCGGCTCCGAGCTGCTTGGCGCGGCCCCGCCGGCGAAAGCAAATCCGGACCTGCCCGGTGAAAAGCTTGTGGTCGAGGGCAAGGCACCTATTGCATCGCCCGGCCGCGCGGACGATTTCTCATGGCCGCCGAAAGCCGCGGCCGCGAGCGACACCACGACCGCGATCAATCGTTAGTATCGCAGAGCTACTCCAAGGCCGTTTCGAAACTCGCTCCTGCGAGTCATATGATGGTGTTTGCGAGAACCGGAGCGGAGCGTACATTTGAGTACGCGAGCACCGGAAGCGCAGAAAACGCCTTCAGATGGCCGCAGGAGTAGAGTTTCCAAACGGGCTCAGCGCGGGAGAACGCTCGACCCCATCAACGCCTCGTCGATCGAGCGTGCCGCCTGGCGGCCCTCGCGGATTGCCCAGACGACCAGCGACTGGCCACGACGCACGTCGCCGGCCGCATAGAGTCTGTCGACGCTGGTCCTGTAGTCCCGGTCATTGGCCTCGACATTCCTGGAACGGCGGCTGTCGGTGGCGATCTTCATCTGCCCGTCCAATTCTCTCGCCACACCGGCCGCGGCCGGCCCGGCAAAGCCGATGGCGATGAAAGCGAGATCGGCACGAATGACGAATTCGGTACCGGCGATCGGCTTGCGCTTGTCATCGACCTCGCAGCACTTGACGCCGGTCAGCTGGCCTTCCTCGCCGATGAATTCGAGCGTCGCCACCTGGAATTCGCGCTCCGCGCCCTCGGCCTGCGAGGACGAGGTGCGCATCTTGGTCGCCCAGTAGGGCCAGACCGAAAGTTTGTCTTCCTTCTCCGGCGGCTGCGGGCGGATGTCGAGCTGGGTGACACGCACGGCGCCCTGGCGGAAGGCCGTGCCGACACAGTCGGACGCTGTATCGCCGCCGCCGACGACGACCACATGCTGGCCGCCGGCGATGATCGGATGCGACGGCCACGCCACCGACTGGATCGGTTCGCCGCCGACTCGCCTGTTCTGCTGCACCAGATAGGGCATCGCGTCATGCACGCCGCCGAGATCGTCGCCGGGAATGCCGGCCGCGCGCGGCGTTTCCGAGCCGCCGCAATAGAGCACGGCATCATGTTCGGCGAGCAGCTCGGCAACCGGCTTGTCGACGCCGACATTGACGCCGCAATGGAATGTCACGCCCTCACCCTGCATCTGCTCGATGCGCCGGTCGATGTAGTGCTTCTCGATCTTGAAGTCGGGAATGCCGTAGCGCATCAGCCCGCCGGGCCGGCTTTCGCGCTCGTAGACATGGACATCGTGTCCGGCGCGGCCAAGCTGCTGGGCGGCCGCCATGCCGGCAGGGCCGGAGCCGATGACGGCGACGCGCTTGCCGGTTTTCTTCTCCGGTGGATAGGGCCTGATGTGGCCGGTTTCATAGGCCTTGTCGGCGATCGCCTGCTCCACCGTCTTGATGGCGACGGGAATGTCCTCGAGGTTCAGCGTGCAGGCTTCCTCGCAGGGCGCGGGGCAGATGCGGCCTGTGAACTCCGGGAAATTGTTGGTCGAATGCAGGTTACGGATCGCGTTGTCCCAGTCGCCATTGTAGACGAGGTCGTTCCAGTCGGGGATCTGGTTGTGGATCGGGCAGCCCGTCGGTCCGTGGCAGAACGGAATGCCGCAATCCATGCAGCGCGCTGCCTGTTTCTCGACCTCCTTGTCCGACATCGGCAGCGTGAATTCACGGAAATGCCGGATGCGATCGGAGGCCGGCTGGTACTTGTGCACCTGCCGGTCGATTTCGAGAAAGCCTGTTACCTTGCCCATAGTCCAGTTCCTGCTGTCCAGATGGTGCGGTTTTCGCCGCACCCGTTAACCTCTTGAGGCAGCCATGGCAACCTTGCGCACGAGGTCAAACTATCGATGAAGATGGGCCGGGAAACCTGGGCCTCCCGGCAAATTCCAAATCTATTCCGCCGCCACGCCCATGCGCATGCGTTCCATCTCGATCAGCGCGCGGCGGTATTCGACCGGCATGATCTTGCGGAATTTCGGCCGGAATGTCGTCCAGTCGTCAAGGATCTCGCGACCACGCACCGAGCCGGTGTAGTGCACATGGTTCGAGATCAGCTGGTAGAGCCGCTCCTCGTCATGGCTGGTCATGTCGCCGGACACGTCGACGCGACCCTTGTGATCGAGGTCGCCGCCATGGTGCAGCAGCCTTTCCATCAGATCGTCTTCTTCCGGAACCGGCTCCAGCTCGACCATCGCCATGTTGCAGCGCTCGGCGAAGTCGCCTGCCTCGTCAAGCACATAGGCAACGCCGCCCGACATGCCGGCGGCGAAGTTGCGGCCAGTCTGGCCGATGACGACCACGATGCCGCCGGTCATGTACTCACAGCCATGGTCGCCGACGCCTTCGACGACGGCGGCGACGCCCGAATTGCGCACGGCGAAACGCTCACCGGCGACGCCGGCGAAGTAGGCCTCGCCCTCGGTTGCGCCATAGAGCACCGTATTGCCGACGATGATGGACTCAGCCGCGACGATCTTGGCCCCTTCCGGCGGCCGGATGACGATGCGGCCGCCCGACAGGCCCTTGCCGACATAGTCGTTGCCGGCGCCGACAAGCTCGAATGAGATGCCGCGCGCCAGGAAGGCGCCGAAGGACTGGCCGGCGGTGCCGGTCAGCTTCACCTGGATCGTATCCTCGCGCAGGCCTTTGTGCTTGAAGCGCTTGGCCACTTCACCCGACAGCATGGCGCCCGTGGAGCGGTCGACATTGCGGATGTCGACCTCGATCTTGACCGGCTGCTTGCTTTCGAGCGCCGGCTTTGCCAGCTCGATCAGCTTGCGGTCGAGCACGTCGTCGATCGGGTGCTTCTGCCGCTCGGTCCAATGCACGGCCTCATGCGGCGCATCCGGCTTGAAGAACATCTTCGAGAAATCGAGCCCGCGTGCCTTCCAGTGCACGATCAGGTCGCGCTTTTCCAGAAGATCGGTGTCGCCGATGATCTGGTCGAGATGGGTGTAGCCCATCTCGGCGAGCAGCTCCCTGACCTCTTCCGCGACGTAGAAGAAGAAGTTGATGACATGCTCGGGCGTGCCCTTGAAGCGCTTGCGCAGCACCGGATCCTGAGTCGCGACGCCGACCGGGCAGGTGTTGAGATGGCACTTGCGCATCATGATGCAGCCGGCCGCGATCAACGGCGCGGTCGAGAAGCCGAATTCATCGGCGCCGAGCAGCGCGCCGATGATCACGTCGCGTCCCGTGCGCAACCCGCCATCGACCTGCAGCGCAACGCGCGACCGCAGACCGTTCAGCACCAGCGTCTGGTGCGTCTCGGCAAGGCCCATTTCCCATGGGCTGCCGGCATGCTTGAGCGAGGTCAGCGGCGAGGCGCCCGTGCCGCCATCATAGCCCGAAATGGTGATGTGGTCGGCGCGTGCCTTGGCAACGCCCGCCGCAACCGTGCCGACGCCGACTTCCGACACCAGCTTGACCGACACGTCGGCCGCCGGATTGACGTTCTTCAGATCGTAGATCAGCTGTGCCAGATCCTCGATCGAATAAATGTCGTGATGCGGCGGCGGCGAGATCAGGCCGACGCCCGGCGTCGAATGCCGGACCTTGGCGATGGTCGCGTCGACCTTGTGGCCGGGCAACTGGCCGCCCTCGCCGGGCTTGGCGCCCTGCGCCACCTTGATCTGCATCATGTCGGAATTGACGAGGTATTCGGCCGTGACGCCGAAACGCCCCGAGGCGATCTGCTTGATCGCCGAGCGTTCCGGGTTCTTGCCGCCGCCGGGCAGCGGCAGATAGCGGTCGGCCTCTTCGCCGCCCTCGCCGGTGTTCGACTTGCCGCCGATCTGGTTCATCGCGCGCGCCAGCGTCGTGTGCGCTTCGCGCGAGATCGAACCGAACGACATCGCCCCGGTCGAGAACCGCTTGACGATGTCGGCCGCTGACATGACGTCGTCGAGCGCCGCCTTCTTGCGGCCGGTTTCTCCGGCCAGCTTGATCTTGAACAGGCCGCGAATGGTCTGGGCGCGGGCCGTCTCGCTGTCGATCTGGGCGGAATAGTCCTTGAACGTTTCCCACGATCCCTGGCGCACGGCGTGCTGCAAGGTGGCGACAGCGTCGGGCGACCAGATATGGGCCTCGCCGCGCATGCGGTACATGTACTCGCCGCCGACCTCGAGGCTGTTGCGCAGCACGGGGTCGTTGCCGAAACCGTCATTGTGGCGGCTTAGCGTCTCGGCCGCGATCTCGTCCAGCCCGACGCCTTCGATCAGCGTCGCGGTGCCGGTGAAATATTGCTGCACGAAATCGGTCTTCAGGCCGATGGCGTCGAAAATCTGCGCGCCGCAATAGGACTGGTAGGTCGAGATGCCCATCTTGGACATCACCTTGAGGATGCCCTTGCCGATCGACTTGATGTAGCGCGTGACGACTTCGTAGGCGTCCACCTCCTTCGGCAGTTCCCCGCGCTTGTGCATGTCGAGCAGCGTGTCGAAGGCAAGGTAAGGGTTGATCGCCTCGGCGCCATAGCCGGCAAGGCAGCAGAAATGATGCACTTCGCGCGGCTCGCCGGATTCGACGACGAGCCCGACCGAGGTGCGCAGCCCCTTGCGGATAAGGTGATGATGGACCGCAGCCGTAGCCAGCAGCGCCGGTATGGCGATGCGGTCCGGCCCGACCTGGCGGTCGGACAGGATGATGATGTTGTAGCCGCCGGCGACCGCCGCCTCCGCCCGCTCGCACAAGCGGTCGATGGCGCCCTGCATGCCCGCGGCCCCTTCGGCCGAGCCATAGGTGATGTCGATCGTTTTGGTGTCGAAGCGGTCCTCGGTGTGGCCGATGGAACGGATTTTTTCGAGATCGCCATTGGTCAGGATCGGCTGGCGCACCTCAAGCCGCTTGCGGCGCGAATTGCCGACCAGGTCGAAGATGTTGGGCCGTGGCCCGATGAAGGACACCAGGCTCATCACCAGCTCCTCGCGGATCGGGTCGATCGGCGGATTGGTGACCTGGGCGAAATTCTGCTTGAAATAGGTGTAGAGCAGCTTCGACTTGTCCGACATCGCCGAGATCGGCGTGTCGGTGCCCATCGAGCCCACCGCCTCCTGGCCTGTTGTCGCCATCGGCGACATCAAAAGCTTGGTGTCTTCCTGGCTGTAGCCGAACGCCTGCTGGCGATCGAGCAGGCTGACATCCTTGCGCAGCGCGCGCGGCTCGACCGGCTTCAAATCTTCGAGGATGAGCTGTGTGTTGGCGAGCCAGGTCTTGTAGGGATGCTTGGTCGCGATCTCCGACTTGAGCTCCTCGTCGGAGACGATACGCCCCTTCTCCAGGTCGATCAGCAGCATCCGGCCTGGCTGCAGCCGCCACTTCTTGACGATCTTCTCCTCGGGCACCGGCAGCACGCCGGCTTCCGAGGCCATGATGACGCGGTCGTCGTCGGTGACGATGTAGCGTGCCGGGCGCAGGCCATTGCGGTCGAGCGTGGCGCCGATCTGGCGTCCATCGGTGAAAACCACCGCCGCCGGCCCGTCCCACGGCTCCATCAGTGCCGCATGGTATTCGTAGAAGGCCTTGCGATCGGCATCCATGAGCTTGTTGCCGGCCCAGGCTTCCGGGATCAGCATCATCATGGCATGGCTGAGCCTGTACCCGCCCTGGAACAGGAACTCGAGCGCATTGTCGAAGCAGGCGGTGTCGGACTGGCCGTCATAGGAAATCGGCCACAGCTTCGAGATGTTGTTGCCGAACAGTTCGGAATCGACCGACGCCTGGCGCGCGGCCATCCAGTTGTTGTTGCCGCGCACGGTGTTGATCTCGCCATTGTGGGCGACCATGCGGTAGGGATGCGCCAGCTTCCAAGACGGGAAGGTGTTGGTCGAGAAGCGCTGGTGGACGAGGATCAGCGCGGTCTCGAAGCGCGGATCGATCAGGTCCTTGTAATAGGCGCCGACCTGGTAGGCCAGGAACATGCCCTTGTAGACGATGGTGCGCGCCGACAGCGACACGCAATAGGCGCCGATGTCCTTGTTGTCGTTCTCGGCGTAGATGCGGCCCGATATCACCTTGCGCAACAGATAGAGCCTGGCCTCGTATTCCTCGTCATCGGTAATGTCTGGCGTGCGGCCGATGAATATCTGCCGATGGAACGGCTCGGATGCCACGATGTCAGGCGCCTTCGACAGCGACGAATTGTCGACGGGCACGTCACGGAAACCGATGAGCGGAAGCCCCTCGGATTGCGCCGATTCGGCAATGATGTCCTCGATATGGGCGCGAAGGGCCACGTCTTGCGGCATGAACCAGTGTCCAACGCCGTACTGGCCGGCCGGCGGCAGGTCGATGCCCTGGGCCGCCATCTCCTCACGGAAGAATTGGTCGGGAAGCTGCACCAGCACGCCGGCGCCATCGCCGACCAGCGGATCGGCGCCAACGGCGCCGCGATGCGTCAGGTTTTCGAGCACAGCCAGCCCGTCCTTGACGATCTGGTGCGACTTCACCCCCTTCATATTGACGATGAAGCCGACGCCGCAGGCGTCATGCTCGTTGCGAGGATCGTAAAGGCCCTGGGCGGAAAGGCCGTTGGCGGTTCGGCCAATATCGGTCCGGGACATGGTTTTGACGGTTGCCGCTTTCGTCTGCGCGGCCTGGCCGTTCGTCGCAGAGTGCGTCATGTCCGTCATCTCCTGTCCTCCATTCCCAGCCATTCAGGCGCTGGTTTGCCTCGGCAAGCGCTTGGCTCACCCTGATCCTTGTGGCACGTCTTGCGAAATCCTTGCCGAACCAGGCGGCTTTCCGCATGGATCGCATCTGGTAATCGTACAGGCCAGAGTCTGGCTGTCCACCTGTCGCTCGCGGCAACAGCCGGAGAGGCCCAAATGATACGCCAATCCAGCTCGTTTTGTGCGACAAAATAAGACAGCACTACTGTCCTAAATTTTTATTGCAGAAATCTGGGACGCACACAAGACCGATTCACAAAAAACTTGGGCTTTCCGCGACAGAAAATGTCGTGAAGTTGAGGAAAAACGTAAGCTTCAATCTTCGACCCGGGCTTTGTCGGTTGGCTGGCTTTACCATTTTTCCGGCGCCTGGCCCCTTGCGGTCCGCTCGCGAAACCGGTCAACTTCAGGCTGATTTCCCCAAAGCCCCGATCTCCCAAGACATAGGCAGATGCATGTTCTTCGCTTCCGACAATTGGGCAGGCGCCCATCCCAATATTGCCGCCGGCCTGTCGGCCAATGCCGGCGGCTTTTCCACCGCCTATGGCGACGGTGCGCTCGACCGGGCAGTCTACCAGCGCTTCAGCGAGATTTTCGAACGAGAGGTCGCGGTGTTCTTCGTCGCCACCGGCACGGCCGCCAACTCGCTGGCGCTCACCGCTTACAACAAGCCGGGCGGCATTTCCTTTGCTCATCGCGAATCGCATGTCATCGAGGACGAATGCGGCGCGCCGGTGTATTTTTCCGGCGGCTCTCGCCTGCATGACATCGATGGCGCGCTGGGCAAGATCGATCCGCCCAATCTGGAAAGGACCATCGGCCGTTTCGCACCGGAAATCGTCCATTGGGGACGGCCGATGGCCGTTTCGATCACCCAGTCGACCGAGGTCGGCACCATCTACGGCCTGGATGAGATCGAGACGATCTCCGCGATCGCCAAACAATATTCGGTGCCCCTGCACATGGATGGCGCCCGCTTTGCCAATGCGCTGGTCGCACTCGACACGACACCGGCCGAAATGACCTGGAAACGCGGCGTCGACATCCTCTCCTTCGGCGGCACCAAGAACGGCTGCTGGTGCGCCGAGGCGGTCGTGCTGTTCGATCTTGATCGTGCCAGGGAATTGGCCTTCCTGCGCAAGCGCGCCGCCCAGCTGTTTTCGAAATCGCGCTTCGTCGCGGCGCAGTTCGAGGCCTATTTCAAGGATGGACTGTGGCTGGACACCGCCCGCCACGCCAACGCTATGGCCGCACGCCTTGCCGCCGCGATCGAGGATTCGGCCACGGCCAAGCTGGCATGGCTGCCGCAGGCGAACGAGGTTTTCGCGGTGATCAAGAAAGCCGAGGCCGAGGGGCTGCAGGCCGCGGGGGCCGCCTTCTACGACTGGCACAAGCCGCATGGCTTTGACGGCCACATCGGCGAGGACGAGTTGCTCTACCGCTTCGTCACCAGCTTTGCGACGACAGCCGATGAAGTCGACCGTTTTGGCCAGCTGATCGCCTGATAACGGATATCCCGGACAACAAAAAACCGGCGCCTTTGGGCGCCGCTTCCGTCTCGGGAGGAGACTTGTATTTAGGCAGCGGTCTTGGCCTCGATCTGCTTGGCCTTGGCCGAAGACGCCGTAATGGCGATCTTGCGCGGCTTCAGCTCCTCGGGGATGTTGCGCTTGAGGTCGACGAACAGAAGGCCGTTCTTCAGCGAAGCACCGACAACTTCGACGTGGTCGGCAAGCTGGAAGCGGCGTTCGAAAGCCCTCGAGGCAATGCCGCGATAGAGCAGCTCAGAGCCTTCGCCGGTACCCTCGTCCTTGCGCTCACCCTTCACGGTCAGCACGTTGCGATGGGCTTCGATCGAGATTTCCTCGTCCGAGAAACCGGCAACGGCCATCGAGATGCGGTAGGAATCCTCACCGGTGCGCTCGATGTTGTAGGGCGGATAGGTCTGCGCGCCATCCGGCTGCGCAAGCGAATCGAGCATCGTGAACAGACGATCGAAGCCGACGGTAGAGCGATAAAGCGGGGAAAAATCAACGTGACGCATGAGGTGTTCTCCTGTTGAGCAACATGGTTTGCGTATGGCCGGTGCGAAACCCTTGAGCGGCGTTTCGGATGGGCCAGCGGCCCCGACATTGGCGACCGCACGAGACATTTGGGGAGCGCTGGAAAGCATTTCAAGATTTCACCTGGCGGCAAAAGCCACGGCGGCCGGTCCCTTGATGAACGGCAGATGAACCGGCACTTCGGCGCGCGTTCAGGCAGCCGGCGCTAGGGTGCATTTCAGGATCAAGGACTGGCGGCGCCGATTGCACAACAGGCACCGCAACGAGGCCGACCGGGTGTAACGTCCCTTCCTCCCGGATCGACAGAGGCCGGAAGCACGCTTTCGAGCGGCTTCCGGCCTTCCCTGGTGCAGCCTCCCCTTCACCGGGAATTCCTTGGCTTTTGGCGCATGGGCGTCTATCACCTTAGCGGAGCCGGCCAGCGCAGGCGGGCATGCGAGACGCCGAGCACGAAGCGCCGAATGACGGATCTTTTCACCGAAAACTCCCTTTTTCACGAAATCGAGGGCAATCCGCGGCCGGAAAATGCCACCGGCGGCTTCTTCACCACGCGTGACCGCAAGAATATCCGCTACGGCCTGTTCGGCACAGTCGCTCGCCCGATGAAGGGCACCGTGGTCCTGCTCACCGGCCGCAACGAGTGCATCGAGAAATATTTCGAAACCATCCGCAACCTTGCCGATCGCGGCTTTGGCGTCGCCACCCTCGATTGGCGCGGCCAGGGCGATTCCGACCGGCTGATCCGCGATCACCAGCGCGGCTACGTCAGCAGCTTCCGCGACTACACCGCCGACCTCGAACAATTCTTCGAGGAGATCGTGCTGCCCGATTGCCGCGGACCGTACTACATCCTCGCCCATTCGGCAGGTGCCTTGATCACCCTGCTTGCCGCCCCGTCGATGGTGAACCGCATCCGGCGCATGGTGCTGATCGCGCCCTTCCTGACGCTGCCCGACCTGCCGGTCTCGATCTCGACGGTTCGCCGCGTCTGTTCTCTGTTCTGCGCTCTCGGCCTCGGCCGGCTCTATGCCGCCTGGGGTCCGCGGCCGAAGGTGACGGCCCCTTTCGAGACCAACAAGCTGACGTCTGACCCGGTACGCTATCGACGCAACACGCGGCTCTATGAAGAACATCCGCAACTGGCGCTTGGGGGTCCGACGATCCGCTGGCTGCGGGCAGCCGCGAAAGCCTCCGAAGCTGTCAGCGACCCCGACTTCATGGCAGGAATTCAGGTCCCCCTGCTGATAATCGCCGCCGGCGCCGACCAGGTCGTCTCGACCAGGGCCGTGGAAACCTACGCCAGGCGTCTGCGGCTCGGTTCGCTGCTGATGATCGATGGCTCCCGCCACGAAATCCTGCAGGAAGCCGACATTTATCGCGAGCAATTGCTCGCCGCTTTCGACGCCTTCATTCCCGGGAGCGACGACCCCACAGCCTGACAGGCGCCGGTCGCTGGCCCGCTCCCCAAGGGGTGCGCCGGCAGTAAAACGACTGCTTCAAGCGGTCGGCATCACTTGAATGGCAGCGGACGCTCGTTTAGCCGCGCAAGGCGGCCATGGCGGCGGCATGAAGCTCCGGCGTCGCCGCGGCGAGCACATCGCCGCCCTGTTCCGCCGGCCCGCCATCGAATGTGGTGACGACGCCGCCTGCCTTTTCGATAATCGGGATCAGCGCCACGATGTCGTAGGGCTTCAATCCGGGATCGGCGACGATGTCGACGCTTCCTGAGGCGATCATGGCGAAGGCATAGCAATCGGCGCCATAGCGGGCGAGCTGGATCTGTCTTTCGAATGCATCGTAACGGTTGCGCGCCTCGCCCTTGAACAGGGCCGGCGTGGTGGTGAACAGCGTCGCTTGGTCCAACTTCGTCGTCTTGCGGGTCGTCAGTTTTCGCGGCCCGCCTGGCCCCTCATAATGGGAGCCCGAGCCGTTGGCGTAGAAAAGCTCGCCGGTGAAGGGTTGCGCCATCATGCCGGCAACGGCGTCGCCGTCGATCGTCAGCCCGACCAGTGTGCCCCACACCGGCAGGCCGGAAATGAACGCGCGCGTGCCGTCGATCGGGTCGATCACCCAGACATGCCGGCTCGAAATGTTCTCGCTGCCATGCTCTTCACCAAGAATGCCATGGTCGGGATACTCAGCAGAGATCAGCGCCCGGATGGCGCGCTCGGCCTCGCGATCGGCCTCGGTGACCGGATCGAAACTGCCCTGTTCCTTGTTGGCGACCGCACCTTGGCTGCGAAAGCGCGGCAAGGTCTCCGCCGCTGCCACCTGCGCGATGCGGCGCATGAAACCGACACTGATGTCCAACTGATTCTCCCGCACTGCAGCATGTCGGAGCCGTGCTCTGCCGCCAATTTCGTACCAAAACAAGAGTGTTCGACGACTTTTCCGCGACGGCATCTGTTGCCCGGATGTCACACAAGCGTCGTCGAAACGCAATTTCCACATCAGAGTGAATTAAAAAAGCCTCAAGGTCGCTTGACATTTGTGCAGCGCACAATACCCTTGATCTCGGACAGGGTTTCCTGTCCATGCCCTCCTTGGGCGTTTCCTCCCTAGACTTCGACCGTATCGTGCAAACGATGCGGTCTTTTTTTACGCCGCGATTTCACTCTGCGGCCAACGGCCGGTCGCTCACTCGGCGGCTAGCGGCAGGTCGATGAAATGATGGTCGGGCATCGACATCAGGTCGGCTGAGAACCGCGTCAGATCATCGGCCAGCGCATCGAAGCCGGCGGCCTTCTCGAATGTCCGCTCGTTCATGTAGAGCCCGCGATTGACCTCGATCTGCAGCGCATGCAGATGGCGCGCCGGGCGGCCGTAATGCTCGGTGATGAAGCCGCCGGCATAGGGCTTGTTGTGGGCAACCGAATAGCCCATGGCGCTGAGCAGGCCGATCGCGGTCTCGGTCAGGGCGGCGGTTGCCGAGATGCCGAAGCGGTCGCCGATGATGAAGTCGGGCCGCAGACCGCTGTCGCCGACACGGATGCTCGCCGGCATCGAATGACAGTCGATCAGCACGGCAAAGCCGAACCGCGCATGGGTTCTGGTCAACAGCCGCTTCAGCGTCTCGTGATAGGGCTTGTAGACGGCCTCGATGCGGGCGATCGCTTCGGCCAGCGGCAGGCGGCCGGAATAGATGTCGAGCCCCTCGCCCACCAGCTTCGGCACCGTGCCAAGCCCGCCGGCCACCCGCGCCGAGCGGATGTTGCAGAAAGACGGCACTGGCTCGGCGAACATGCGCGGATCGAGTTCCCACGGCTCGCGATTGACGTCGAGATAGGCGCGCGGAAAATTCGCTGCCAGCAACGGCGCGCCTAGCGCCACGGCGCCGCCGAACAGCTCATCGACGTAACAGTCTTCCGACCGGCGGATGGCGTTGCGGTCCAGCCTTGCCATGGCAAGGAAGCGCTCCGGATAGTAGCGGCCGCTATGCGGTGAGTTGAAGAGGAAGGGGACGCGCTGCTCGACGCCCGACCGGATTTCGAAGGGTGGAAAGACCGAAAAATCCTCGGCTGCCGTCTTCAATTTGAACGAACCCGAAAACACCAGTGCATCATGATGTGAAAGTGCCACCTTGCAAGCCTCGTGTCCAGCATTTCGGCCGCAGCACACGCCCGGCAAATATGGATCATCCCCGTCAGCGTTCACTTGATGTTTACCCTCACCTCCTCATATACAGGATGGTTAACGGGCTTGCCCAACGGCAATCTCGGGCGGGTGATTCGGACGGGATATCATGGCACGCATTCTTCTGGCGGAAGACGACGACGATATGCGTCGGTTCCTCGTCAAGGCGCTGGAGCGCGCCGGTTACCAGGTCAGCGATTTCGACAATGGCGCCAGCGCCTATGAGCGGCTGCGCGAGGAACCGTTCTCGCTGCTGTTGACCGACATCGTCATGCCGGAGATGGACGGCATCGAACTGGCGCGCCGCGCCACAGAGATCGATCCTGATTTGAAAGTCATGTTCATCACCGGTTTCGCCGCCGTTGCGCTGAACCCTGATTCCAAGGCGCCGAAAGACGCCAAGGTGCTGTCGAAACCGTTCCATCTGCGTGACCTCGTCAACGAGGTCGAGAAGATGCTGCAGGCGGCCTGAGCCGTTTTCTAGGCAAGGCGCCGCACCTCTTCGCCACTGCGGCGAGACGACGCCTTCTTTCCTTTTTCCTGCTATTGACGCGCTGGATCAAAAATGGTGTATGCGCGGCTTCGGATGGGCGTGTAGCTCAGCGGGAGAGCACTGCATTGACATTGCAGGGGTCACAGGTTCAATCCCTGTCACGCCCACCATCCAACCAGACGATCAGACTTGAATCGGCATCCTGGCCCGCTCGCCCGAGCTGGACAATTTTCGTTCGCCCAAGGGAAGCTGGACACTGGCGAGTTTTTCGAGCGCAACGCGCCCGTCCCGGCGTTTGACCGGAACGGGCCGCACTCGATCAGATCATTGCGGCTCTGGATCAGGCGTATTTCCCGGCCTGTCCGGCGTGCCGCCCTTGCCTTCGCGACAAGGCTCTCCGAGACCGCAGCATTTGCCGTTGTAGGTGACGCCAGGCTTCAGCTTGTCGCATTCCCTGGGAGCGGTTGTCTTGCAGCCGGCCAGCACCGAAACGGCGATGGCGGCCAAAAGGACGTTTCTTGAAACAGTAAACATCAGACGTTCTCCTTGATGGACCATGTTTGGACACATCGCTTGGTCGCGCCTCGAGAGAAATTGGTTCACAAGAAAATTGGTGACGACGGCGATAACCACCCTCGCGGTCGTTCGACAGCGGAGACGCCTGGGCTGGCGCAGCAATCGCGTGGCGACGCGTCCTCTTCGACCGGTCAGCCTTTCTGCGCTTCAGATGCCCGCGACGGTGCAAAGGCTCTTCATTCTGGCTACCGCCAGATCGGGATCGGCGAGCAAACCTGCCTGGTCGGCAAGGCGGAACACGTCGGCATAGTGACGGATGCCGCGCGCCGACTGCATGCCGCCGATCATCGCAAAATGGTCCTGATGACCATTCAGCCAGGCCATGAAGACGATGCCGGCCTTATAATATTCGGTCGGCGCTTCGAAGATTTTTCGCGATAGCGGCACGGTCGGCGCCATCAACGCGTCATAGCCGGCGCGGTCACCTTCCGCCAGTTTCGCCAGCGCTGCGTTGGCGACCGGCGCAATCGCGTCGAAAATACCGAGCAGTGCGTGCGAGTGCTTCCTGCCGTCGCCGGCGATCAGTTCGGGATAATTGAAATCGTCGCCAGTGAACATGACGACGCCGTCCGGCAGCCGGTTCCTGAGCGCAACTTCCTTGCCGGCATCGAGCAATGAGATTTTTATCCCTTCGACCTTGCCGGCGTGGCGTTCGATGATGGCAACCACGGTGTCGAGCGCGGCCTCGAAATCGCTGCTGCCCCAATAGCCCCTGAGCGCCGGATCGAACATGTCGCCCAGCCAGTGCAGGATGACCTTGCCGGAGACCTGGCCGAGAATTCGGTCGTAAACACGCACATAGTCATCCGGGCCCTTGGCTGTCGCCGCGAGCGCCCGGCTGGCCATCATGATCGCGTTGCCGCCGAGCCCTTCGATGAAAGCGAACTGCTGCTCATAGGCGCTGATTACATCGTCGAGCGTCCTGGCAGCGGCGGGCGCCAGATGGTCGGTGCCGGCACCCGAGGCGAGATCGGCGCCATCGACGGTGCGCGCCTCGGCGATCGAACGGCGGATCAATTCCTGTGCGTTTGCCCAGTCGAAGCCCATGCCGCGCTGCGACGTGTCCATCGCTTCGGCGATGCGGAAGCCCAGCCGCCACAGATGGTGACGGAACGCCATCGTCCTGTCCCAGTCGACCACCGGCCTGGACCACGGATCGGTCATGGCGAGCGGATCGGCAACGATGTGCGCGGCGGCATAGGCGATACGCGAAAATCGCGCGCCGACCATCGGCTGCACGGGTTCGCCGATCAGCGTGTAGCGGGTGCTGCCGCCACCTTCACCAGGCAAGGAAATGTCCATCCATCTCTCCCTTCGAAACGCTACTAAATGGAACGTTCCAATAAATCAAGAACCTTTAAGATTCGCACGCCCCCGCAGAAGAGAATGCTGCATTGCAACAAAAAAGCCTTACAGGGCATGCCATTTGAGTACGCACAATCGATGTTCGAGGCGCTGGAAAAATCCCGATTGACTCACGAGCGGAGCAGAGATTAGAACGTTCCAATACTTTTGAGCTGCACTCGGGGAGGATGCATCTGGATGGCCAACCGGGCCAAGGCAACGATATTCGACATCGCCCGCGAAGCAGGCGTGTCCAAATCGACGGTATCGCTCGTGCTCCAGGGCAGCGGGCTGATCCGGCCCGAAACAGCGAGCAAGGTGCGCAAGGCGATCGAGGATGTCGGTTACGTCTACAACCGCGGCGCCGCCAATCTGCGCAAGGCGCACTCCAACGTCATCGGCATGGTCATCAACGATCTCACCAATCCTTTCTTCGCAGAGCTGGCGGTTGGCATGGAACGCGTCTTCCAGTCGGCCGGTATCGTGCCGTTCATCGCCAACACGGCGGAAAATCCGGTGCGCCAGGAAGAAGTGCTGAAGTCGTTGATGGAGCAAGGCGTCGCCGGTCTCATCGTGTCGCCGGCTCGCGGCACGACGCCGGGCGCCTTCCGTAGGATCGAGACGGCGGGCCTGCCGGTGGTCTTCGCCATGCGCCGGCTACCGGAAAGCCGCATCCCCGTGATCGCGCCCGATAATCATCGCGGCGCCTATCTCGCCACCGCTCATCTGATCGGCAAGGGACATCGCCGGCTGGTCTTCTTCGGCGGCTCGTCCGACCTGGTGGTCTATCACGAGCGGCTTGGCGGATTTCGCGAAGCCTGCGAGACGCAGGGCATCGCCGCCCGCGACGCACTGGTCGTCGAGGGCGAGACCAGCCGCAGAGGTGGTATAGCGTGCCTGGAAACCGCTCTCGCTATGGCTGAGCCGCCGACCGCGGCGCTCTGCTTCAACGACGCTGTCGCCTTTGGCGCCATGCTGGCGCTGCGCAAGCGTCGGCTTGAGCCGGGAACTGATTTCGCCATCGTCGGTTTCGACGACGTGGCCGAGGCCGAGCATTACATGCCGGCGCTGACCAGCGTCGCGGTGGACTCGGCCGGCCTCGGCGAACGCGCCGCCCATGTCATGCTGAAAATGATCCAGTCGCGCACCACGCGGGCCGAGGACCATATCGGCGCGGTCAATCTGGTCGTCAGGGAAAGCTGTGGCCCGGATCGCCGCACCCGAAACAGGACGGCCGGTTCGGGGAGCATGAATTGAGCAAGGTCGTTTCGGCAGCGCAGGCAGCGGGCCTGATCAAGGACGGCATGGTCGTATCCGTGTCGTCGTCGAGCGGTCTCGGCTGTCCGGACGCGGTGCTTGCCGCGATCGGCGAACGCTTCGATGGGGAAGGCCACCCAAAAAATATCACCACACTTCACCCGATCGCCGCCGGCGACATGTACGGCATCAAAGGCATCGACCATCTGGCCAAGCCCGGCCTGCTGAAGCGTACTTTGTGCGGCTCCTACCCGTCCGGCCCCTCCTCTTCCGAACCGCCGCAGATCTGGAAGATGATCGGCGACAATTCGGTCGCCGCCTACAACGTGCCGTCCGGCATCCTGTTCGACATGCACCGCGAAGCGGCCGCCAAGCGGCCGGGCGTGCTGACCAAGGTCGGTCTCGACACCTTCGCCGACCCGCGCCACCAGGGCTGCGCCATGAACGCCGCCGCCAGCGAGCCGATCGTTTCGGTGCAGCAGTTCGACGGCGAGGAATGGCTCTATTTCCGCTCCATCGTGCCGCAGGTCTCGATCATCCGCGCCACGTCAGCCGACGAGCGCGGCAACCTCACCTATGAGCATGAGGGTGCCTATCTCGGCGGCCTCGAACAGGCACTCGCCGCCCGCAACAATGGCGGCATCGTTATCGCGCAGGTCAAGCGCGTCGTCGAAAACGGCACGCTGAAACCGCATGATGTGCGCGTGCCAGGCGTCCTGGTCGACCACATCGTCGTCGCGCCCGACCAGTTGCAGACGACGCTGACACCCTATGACCCGGCCATCTCCGGAGAAATTTTCCGGCCGCTGTCGAGCTTCCGCACGCCGGAGATGAACGTCCAGAAAGTGATCGCGCGCCGCGTCGCCATGGAGTTGCGCGACGGCATGGCCGTCAACATCGGCTTCGGTATTTCCGCCAATGTCCCTCGCATCCTTCTCGAGGAAGGACAGCACGGCAAGATTACCTGGGTGATCGAACAGGGCGCGGTCGGCGGCGTGCCGCTGCTCGACTTCAAATTCGGCTGTTCGTCGAACGCCGACGCCTTCATGCCCTCGCCGCACCAGTTCATCTATTTCCAGGCCGGCGGCTTCGACGCTTCGCTGCTGTCCTTCCTGCAGATCGATCGCCATGGCTCGGTCAATGTCTCGAAGCTTTCGGCGCGCCCGCATGTCACCGCCGGCGCCGGCGGCTTTGTCGACATCACCGCACGGGCGAGGAAGATCGTCTTCTCCGGCTTCTTCAACGCCGGCGCCAAGCTGTCTCTGGCCGATGGCGGTATCCGCATCGAGCAGGAGGGCAAGGTCAAGAAGGTGGTCAACGAGGTCGAGCACATCTCGTTTTCGGGGAAGCGCGCGGTCGCGCAGGGGCAGGACATCACCTATGTCACCGAGCGCTGCGTGATGAGGCTCACGCCGGAGGGCCTGGTCGTCACAGAACTCGCACCCGGCATCGATCTACAGCGCGATGTGCTGGCGCAGTCGGAAATCCCGTTGGGCGTTGCCAAGGACCTCAAGACGACACCGGCAGCCCTCTATCAGGAGCAACCGATAGGCCTGTCACTGAATGGCGGCGCCTCGCTCGGAGGCGCGCATGGCTGAGCCTCTCGTCACCTTCAAACAGGATGGCGCCCTCGGCATCGTCACGCTGCGCCGGCCGGAGAAATTCAACGCACTGGATATCCCCATGCTTCGCGCGCTCGAAACAGCGCTCGACGAAGCGGAAGCGGCCGACGGCGTGCGCGTCGTGCTCATCCGTGGCGAAGGCAAGGGCTTCTGCGCCGGCGGCGATGTCGAGGCGTGGGCGCGGATGAGTGCCGCCGATTTCCAGGTGCAATGGGTGCGCTATGGCCACCGCGTCTTCGACCGCTTGGCGCGGCTGCGGCAGCCGACCATCGCCGTCCTGTCCGGCCATGCGCTGGGCGGCGGCCTGGAGTTGGCTGTGGCTTGCGACTTCCGCGTGGCGGAAACACAAGTGAAACTGGGCTTCCCTGAAACTTCGATCGGTGTCGTGCCCGGCTGGTCAGGCACGCAGCGCGCCGTGCGCCGCTTCGGCGCGCAGACGGTGCGCCGCATGGCGCTCGGCGGCGAGATCTTTCTCGCCCCCGAGGCACTCGCTCTGGGCATCGTCGACCGGGTGGTCGCGACTGGCAAGGCATACGACGAAGCAAGGGCGTGGGCGGAAAAGATCGCCGAGCGCGGCCCGCTGGCGACCGAAGCCGCCAAGCTGATGATCGCGGTCGCCGAAGGCGAGGAAAGTGCCGCCGCCACCGAAGCGCTGGCCAGCGGCTTCATCGCCCTGACCGGAGATCTCAAGGCCGGCGTCGATGCCTTCAAGGCCAAGCAGAAGCCAGCCTTTTCGAGATCCTAGAGGAAAACAGATGAACGCCCCCCTCAAGATCGCCATGCCGGCCGAGGCGGCTGCGGCACCGAAAGCGTACAGACTGCTGATCGACGGCAAGCATGTCGATGCCCGCGACGGCCGCACGATTGCTCGAAATAGCCCCGGCCACGGCTTCACCGTCTCGCACTACGCGCAGGCCGGCGAGGCCGAAGTGGAAGCCGCTGTGCAGGCCGCCCACAAGGCGTTCGAGACCGGACCATGGCCGCGCATGAAGGCAGCTGAGCGTGCCGCGATCCTGCTCAAGGCGGCTGACCTGATCGAGGGCCGGCTGGAAGAGATCGCCCGGCTCGATGCACTGGAATCCGGCAAGCCGATCGCCCAGGCGCGCGGTGAGATTGGCGGCGCCGTCGATATCTGGCGCTACGCCGCCTCGCTCGCCCGCACGCTGCACGGCGAAAGCTATGCCAATCTCGGCGATGCCATGCTGGGCGTCGTGCTGCGCGAGCCGATCGGCGTCGTCTCGATCATCACGCCGTGGAATTTCCCGTTCCTGATCGTCAGCCAGAAACTGCCCTTCGCGCTCGCCGCCGGCTGCACGGCGGTGGTCAAGCCGAGCGAAATGACCTCGGCGTCGAGCTTTGTGCTCGGCGATATCCTGCTGCAGGCCGGCCTACCCCCCGGCGTCGTCAACATCCTGGCCGGCTTTGGTGCCGACGTCGGCGCGCCGATGGTCAGCCATCCCCTGGTCGAGATGGTCTCGTTCACCGGCTCGACCCGCGTCGGCAAGATGACGATGGCCTCGGCCGCGCAATCGCTGAAGAAAGTCTCGATGGAGCTCGGCGGCAAGAACGGTCAGGTCGTCTTCCCGGACGCCGACCTCGAAGCGGCCGCCGATGCGGCGGTGTTCGGCGGCTTCTTCAATGCCGGCGAGTGCTGCAATGCCGGCAGCCGGCTGATCGTGCACGAGGCGATCGCCGACGATTTTCTCAGCGCTGTCAAGGCGCTTACCGCCAGGGTTACGGTCGGCGATCCGCTCGATGACCAAACCAAGGTGGGCGCGATGATCTCGTCCGACCATCTGAAGAAGGTGGCCGGCTATGTTTCTGCGGCTGAAGGCGACGGCAGCCAGGTTTACAGCGGAGGCAAGCAATTGGCCTCCAATGTCGGCCAATATCTCGATCCCACCATCATTCGCGGCGTCACCGAGGATATGGCCATCGCCCGCGAAGAAGTGTTCGGCCCGGTGCTCTCGGTGCTGACATTTGAATCGATTGAAAAGGCGTTGCACATCGCCAACGACACGCCTTATGGTTTGTCGGCGGGCGTGTGGAGCGCCAGCATCGACACCTGCATGTCGGTGGCGCGTGGGGTGCGTTCGGGAACCGTTTGGGTGAACACGTTCATGGAAGGTTATTCCGAGCTGCCTTTCGGAGGCTACAAGCAGTCCGGTCTCGGACGCGAACTCGGCAAACGCGCCGTCGAGGACTATACCGAGGAAAAGACAATCCAGTTTCATCGCGGCCAGCGCACCGGGTGGTGGGTCGGCTGAGTTGAGAAGAACCCGGTGGGCTTCACCGGTCGTGTAATGCAACAAGGGAGGTAGTACATGTTGCGCAAACTGCTTATCGGAACCGCTCTCGCATCCGGCCTGGCTTTCGCGGCCCACGCCGAGGACGTCAAGGAAGTCCAGATGCTGCATTGGTGGACGTCGGGTGGCGAAGCGGCTGCTCTCAACGTCCTTAAGGGCGATCTGGCCAAGGAAGGCTATGCCTGGAAGGACGTGCCGGTGGCCGGCGGTGGCGGCGACGCCGCCATGACCGCGCTGAAGGCGATGGTCGCGGCCGGCAATTATCCGACCGCCTCGCAGATGCTCGGCTACACCGTGCTCGACTACGCCGCTGCCGGCGTCATGGGCGACCTGACCGAAACGGCGAAGAAGGAAGGCTGGGACAAGTCCGTTCCGGCAGCCCTGCAGAAGTTTTCGGTCTATGAGGGCAAGTGGGTCGCGGCTCCGGTCAACGTTCACTCGGTCAACTGGCTGTGGATCAACAAGGCCGTACTGGACAAGATCGGCGGCACCGAGCCGAAGACCTTCGACGACTTCGTTGCCCTGCTCGACAAGGCCAAGGCGGCAGGGGTGATCCCGCTCGCTCTCGGCGGCCAGAACTGGCAGGAAGCCACCATGTTCGACTCGGTCGTGCTGTCGACCGGCGGACCTGAGTTCTACAAGAAGGCCTTCAATGACCTCGATGACGAGTCCCTGAAGTCCGACACGATGAAGAAGTCGTTCGATAACCTCGCCAAGCTCGTCACCTATGTCGACCCGAACTTCTCGGGCCGCGACTGGAACCTTGCCACCGCCATGGTCATCAAGGGCGATGCTCTTGTGCAGGTCATGGGCGACTGGGCCAAGGGCGAGTTCAACGCCGCCAAGAAAACGCCGGGCACCGACTTCCTGTGCTATCGCTTCCCGGGCACCGACGGCTCGGTGATCTACAACTCCGACATGTTCGGCATGTTCAATGTTCCGGACGACCGCAAGGCCGCCCAGGTCGCGCTGGCCACCGCCACCCTGTCGAAGAGCTTCCAGTCGGCCTTCAACGTCGTCAAGGGTTCGGTTCCGGCTCGTACCGACGTTCCGGACACCGACTTCGACGCGTGCGGCAAGAAGGGCATCGCCGACCTGAAGGCAGCTAACGAAGGCGGCACGCTGTTCGGCTCGCTGGCCCAGGGCTATGGCGCGCCCCCGGCGGTCGCCAATGCCTATAAGGATGTCGTCTCCAAATTCGTCCATGGTCAGATCAAGACCTCGGACGAAGCCGTGACCGAGCTGGTCAAGGCGATCGACGACGCCAAGTAAGCGCCACGCGCCAAAAACGCCTTCCCCGCTCCGGCGGGGAAGGCCCAGATCCGCGAACTTATGTCTGCGAAGCTGGTTGGCCGCGAGTCGACGGGAGGAGCCCCATGAGCACGGTAGCGACAAGCCAGATCAAGCTGACGCCGGAGCATGCGCGGCCACGCGCCTCGGTGCGCTCACGCCTGCAGGACGCATTGCCGAAGATCGTGCTGGCGCCCAGCTTCGCCATCACCATCGTCTTCGTCTACGGCTTCATCCTGTGGACGATCTATTTGTCCTTCACCAATTCCAAGACCTTTCCATCCTATGTCCTAACCGGCTCGCGCGCCTATCAGCGACTGTGGGGCTGGACCTTCGACACCGACCCGCCCTCGAGCTGGTACACGTCGATCACCAATATGGGTATTTTCGGTTTCCTCTACATCGCAATCTGCCTGGCGCTCGGCCTGTTCCTGGCCATCCTGCTCGACCAGAAGATCCGCGGCGAAGGCGTGCTGAGGCCGATCTATCTCTACCCGATGGCGCTGTCCTTCATCGTCACCGGCGTCGCCTGGAAATGGTTCCTCGATCCCGGCCTCGGCCTCGAGCAGACCTTGCATCAATGGGGCTGGACGAGCTTCCATTTCGACTGGATCAAGAACAAGGATTTCGTCATCTACACGGTGGTCATTGCCGGCGTCTGGCAGGCCTCCGGCTTCATCATGGCGATGTTCCTGGCCGGCCTGCGCGGCATCGACGGCGAGATCATGAAGGCGGCGCAGATCGACGGCGCCACCACCTTCCAGCTCTACCGCCGCATCGTCATCCCGCTGCTGCGGCCGATCTTCCTGTCGGCCTTCATCGTGCTCGCGCACCTCGCCATCAAGTCCTACGATCTGGTCGTGGCGCTGACCAGCGGCGGCCCCGGCGGCTCGGCCTGGCTGCCATCCAACTTCATGTATGAGTACACGTTCAAGCGCAACGAAATGGCCGTCGGCTCGGCCAGCGCCGTGATCATGCTGATGACCATCGTCGCAATCATCGTGCCGTATCTCTATTCGGAACTGCGGGAGAAGCCGCGATGAGCGCCGTCACCACTCCCGCCCGCCAGGCCTCCGGCGGCGTCAACGTCAAGGTTATCAACCGCATCGTCATCTACGGGCTGCTGGCGCTGTTTGCGCTATTTTATCTGATGCCGCTGTTCGTCATGCTGGTGACCTCGTTCAAGACCATGGACGAGATCCAGAACGGCAACATGCTGGCGCTGCCCAGGGCGCCGACCTTCGATCCGTGGCTGAAGGCCTGGGGCGAGACCTGCGTCGGCCTCACCTGCGCCGGCATCAAGGGCTATTTCTGGAACTCCATCAAGATGGTGGTCCCGGCCGTCCTGATCTCGACGATGCTCGGCGCGCTCAACGGCTACGTGCTGACCAAGTGGCGTTTTCGCGGGGCAACGCTGGTGTTCGGGCTGATGCTGTTCGCCTGCTTCATCCCGTTCCAGTCGGTGCTGCTGCCGATGGCGACCATCCTCGGCAGTCTCGGCCGCTTCGGCGTCACGCTGCAGAATGCAACGGGAACCAGCTTTGGCCTAGGCAACCCGACGGTCAACCTCGTCTTCGTCCACGTCGTCTACGGCATCGGCTTCACCACGCTGTTCTTCCGCAACTACTATGAGGCGTTCCCGACCGAACTGGTCAAGGCGGCACAGGTCGACGGCGCCTCCTTCTTCCAGATCTTCCGGCGCATCATGCTGCCGAATTCAATGCCGATCTTCGTCGTCACGGTGATCTACCAGTTCACCAACATCTGGAACGACTTCCTGTTCGCCTCGGCTTACGCCGGCACCGGCGACGCGATGCCGATGACGGTGGCGCTCAACAACGTCGTCAACACCTCGACCGGCGTCGTCGAATACAACGTCAACATGGCCGCCGCGATGATCGCGGCACTGCCCACCCTTCTCGTCTATGTGCTCGCCGGCCGCTACTTCGTGCGTGGTCTCATGGCTGGCGCCGTCAAAGGATGATCTGATGGCTTTTCTGGAAATTGATGGTCTGAGAAAGCGCTTCGGCCAGGTCGAGATCCTCAAAGGGATCGATGTCGAACTCGAGAAAGGCGGCTTCCTGGTGCTGGTCGGCCCTTCCGGCTGCGGCAAGTCGACCTTGCTCAACACCATCGCCGGCCTGGAGACGATCACGTCTGGCGAAATCCGTGTCGACGGCCGCACCATCAACGATCTGCACCCCTCCAAGCGCGACATCGCCATGGTGTTCCAGAGCTATGCGCTCTACCCGAACATGACGGTGGCCGGAAACATCTCCTTCGGCATGGAGATGCGCGGCGTGCCGGCGGCGGAGCGCCAGAAGGCCATCGACAAGGTGGCCAAGGTGCTGCAGATCGGCCACCTCTTGCAGCGCAAGCCGAGCCAGCTTTCGGGCGGCCAGCGCCAGCGCGTCGCCATGGGCCGGGCGCTGGTGCGCGACCCCAAACTGTTCCTGTTCGACGAGCCGCTGTCCAACCTCGACGCCAAGCTGCGCGTCGACATGCGCATCGAGATCAAGCGTCTGCACGCCACCACCGGCACAACAATCGTCTACGTCACCCACGACCAGATCGAGGCGATGACGCTGGCCACCAAGATCGCTGTCATGCGCGATGGCGAGGTGCAGCAGTTCGGCACCCCGGCCGAGATCTACAACAACCCGAGCAATCTCTTCGTCGCCGATTTCATGGGCTCGCCGGCGATGAACCTGATCCCGGCGACCATCGGCACGTCAGGCAATGCGCTGTCGGTCGTGCTGCAGCGCGAGGCGCGCGAGCCGATCTCGCTGCCGATGGCGAATGCACCGGCCGGCCTGTCGGCATTCCAGGGCAAGCCGATTATCTTCGGTGTCCGCCCCGAAGCCCTGACCGATCCGGAAGGTGCCGAGCGCAACGCCTCGCACATCGCAACCGCCGACTGTCACATCGAGGTCGTCGAACCGGCCGGCTCGGATACCTTCGCCGTCACCAATCTCGGCGGCAAGGGCGTGGTGGCGCGGCTGCGCGCCGATGCCAACATCCAGCCGGGCACCAACACGCCGCTCGCCTTCAACCTGACCAAGGCGGTGTTCTTCGATCCGGCGACCGAGACCCGTATTCGCTAATGTATGTCGCCCAAAAGTGGATCCGGTTTTGGGGCAACGACATGCATCAAAACAAGAAACTAAAGCGCGTCGGGACGCGATTTAGGCCATGACAAATCCGGACATCGTCATCATCGGCTCCGGCATTGGCGGCGCCACGATCGCCTCCGGCCTTGCCGGCAGCGGCGCCTCGATCCTGATGCTGGAACGCGGCGAGCCGTTGCCGGCGACACCGCACGCGCGCGACACACGCTCGATCTTCGTCGACGGCCATTACAGGCCGAAGGAGATGTGGCGTGAGGCGGGTGGTGCCGCCTTCAACCCCGGCAATTACTACTATGTCGGCGGCAATTCGAAGTTCTATGGCGCGGTGCTGATCCGCTACCGCAAGGAGGACTTTGCGGCCATGGAGCATTTCGGCGGCGTCTCTCCGGCCTGGCCGTTCACCTATGACGAATTCGAGCCCTGGTATTCGAAAGCCGAACAGCTGTTTCGCGTGCGCGGTGCACTGGGCGAGGATCCCACCGAGCCGTTCCATTCGGTCCCCTATGCCTACAAGCCGGTGCCCGACGAGGCACCGATCGCCCGCGCCCGCGCCGAGCTGAAAAACCTTGGCCTGCATCCGGCCTCGCTGCCGCTCGGTGTCGACATCGAAACCTGGCTGAACGAGGGCAAGACCGGCTGGGACGCGTTTCCCAACACCGGCCAGGGCAAGGTCGACGCGCAGACCGGTCCGCTGACGGCGGCGCTGACCGACCAGAACATTCGGCTCGAGACTGGCGCTTGCGTCGAATATCTCGAAGCCTCGGCGGACGGCACGACGATATCAGCCATTCACTACCGCCAGAATGGCGAGTTGAAGAAAGTATCACCGAAGCTGGTCATCCTCTCAGCCGGCGCGGTCAATTCCGCAGTCATCCTGCTGCGCTCGCCCTCTCCTGATGGCAAAGGCCTGGCCAACCGGTCCGACCAGGTCGGCCGCAATTTCATGAACCACAATTCGAGCGCCATGCTGGCGATCGACCCGCGCCGCCGCAACGATGCCGTGTACCAGAAGACGCTGATGCTGAACGACTATTACCTGTCCGGCGGCAAGGGCGGCAAGCCGCTCGGCAACGTCCAGCTGCTCGGCAAGATCGACGGCAACATGCTGCAGGCCAATGTCAGGTACACGCCAAAATTCGCGCTTGATTTCATGGCCGGCCACGCCGTCGACTGGTACCTGATGTGCGAGGACCTGCCGGATCCCGAAAGCCGCATCATGGTTGATGGCAAGGACATCGTCATGCAATGGCGGCGCTCCAACATGCAATCGCTCGACGGGCTGACCAAGGTGATGCGCGAAAACTTCCGCGCCTGCGGTTATCCCATCGTTCTCTCGCGCCCCTTCGACAAGCGCACGCCGTCGCACCAATGCGGCACGATAAAGATGGGCGACGATCCGGCGACGGCGGCGCTCGATCCGTTCTGCCGCTCATTCGATCACCGGAACCTGTTTGTCGTTGACGCCGGCTTCCTGCCGAACTCGGCGGCGGTCAATCCGGCATTGTCGATCGCCGCGCAGGCGCTGCGTGTCGCCGATCACATCCATAAGACGGACCTCGCCGCATGACCCGCCCCTCCGCCATCGTCACCGGCGGCGCGCGCGGCATTGGGCTTGCCTGCGCCCAGGCACTGGCGGATGCCGGCTTCGATATTCTGGTCGTCGACCTTGCCGAAACGGCCGCTGACGGACTTGCCACCGACATCACCAAGCGTGGCGCGAAGTTCGCCTACGTCCAGTCCGACATCGCCGATCTCGCAAGCCACACCGTACTTGTCGATACCGCGATGCGCGCCTTCGGCCGCATCGACTGCCTGGTCAACAATGCCGGCATCGGCGCCGTGGTGCGCGGTGACCTCCTGGACCTCAAACCGGAGAACTTCGACCGCACAATGGGCATCAACCTGCGCGGTACCGTCTTCCTCAGCCAGGCTGTCGCCAAGGCGATGCTGGCCACTTCGGGCGATCAGAGATCGATCATCACCATCACCTCGGTCAGCGCCGAAATGGCGTCGCCGGAGCGGCCGGATTACTGCATCTCGAAAGCCGGGCTTTCGATGTGGGTGAAGAACCTGGCGCTGCGGTTGGCGCCCGAAAACATCGGCGTGTTCGAGGTGCGGCCCGGCATCATCCGCACCGACATGACTTCAGGCGTGACCGCCAAATACGATGCCCTCATCGACAGTGGACTGGTGCCGGCCAAACGCTGGGGCGAAGCATCGGACATCGGTGCGGTGGTGGCGACGCTCGCCGGCGGCAGGCTCGGCTTTTCGACCGGCTCGATCATCAATGTCGATGGCGCCCTCTCCGTGCCGCGACTATAAGTGGACAGTGTCATGACCGACTACATCATCGTGGGCGCCGGTCCGGCCGGCTGCGTTCTGGCCAACCGATTGAGCGAGGATCCGGCAAATTCGGTCCTGCTGCTGGAAGCCGGCGGCAAGGACTGGCATCCCTATATCCACATGCCTGCCGGCTTTGCCAAGATGACCAAGGGTATTGCTTCCTGGGGCTGGTCGACCGTGCCGCAGAGTCATATGAAGGACCGCGTCTTCTGGTACACGCAGGCTAAGGTGGTCGGCGGCGGCTCGTCCATCAATGCCCAGATCTACACGCGCGGCAACGCCCGCGACTACGACGACTGGGAGAAGGAAGAAGGCCTCGCCGGCTGGGGCTATCGCGATGTATTGCCCTATTTCAAGCGCGCTGAGAACAACCAGCGCTACGCCAACGATTTTCACGGTGACCAGGGCCCGCTCGGCGTCTCGAACCCGATTGCGCCGCTGCCGATCTGCGAGGCCTATTTCCGTGCCGGGCAGCAGATGGGCATCCCCTTCAACCCGGACTTCAACGGCGCTGCCCAAGAAGGCGTCGGCTATTACCAGCTGACCCAGAAGGATGCCCGGCGCTCGTCCGCTTCAGTCGCCTATTTGAGGCCGATCCGCGCCCGCAAGAACCTGACCGTCCGAACCGATGTGCTGGTGACGCGCATCGTCGTCCAGAAGGGCCGCGCCATCGGCGTCGAAATTGTCGACAGACCGGGCGGCGAGAAGAAAATCCTGCGCGCCGAGCGCGAGGTGATCGTCTCGTCCGGCGCCATCGGCTCGCCGAAACTCTTGATGCAGTCGGGCATCGGCCCCGCCGACCATCTGAAGTCGGTCGGCGTCACGCCGGTGCACGACCTGCCCGGCGTCGGCTCCAACATGCAGGACCATCTTGATCTGTTCGTCATCGCCGAATGTACGGGCGATCACACCTATGACAACTACGCCAAGCTGCACCGCACGGCCTGGGCCGGCCTGCAGTATCTGCTGCTGAAGAAAGGGCCGGTGGCCTCCAGCCTGTTCGAGACCGGCGGCTTCTGGTACGCCGACCCGACCGCCGCCTCGCCCGACATCCAGTTTCATCTCGGCTTGGGTTCCGGCATCGAAGCCGGCGTCGAGAAGCTGAAAAACCCTGGCGTCACCCTGAACTCGGCTTTCCTGCGTCCGCGTTCGCGCGGCACGGTCCGGCTGAAGAGTGCCGACCCGGCCGACCACCCGCTGATCGATCCGAACTATTGGTCCGATCCCTATGACCGCGCCATGTCGATCAAGGGGCTGCGGCTGGCCCGCGAGATCATGCGGCAGAAGGCGCTTGCCCCTTACGTGCTGCGCGAGGTGCTGCCCGGCCCGTCACTCGCCAGCGACGACGAGCTGTTCGACTATGCCTGCCGCAGTTCCAAGACCGACCACCATCCGGTCGGCACCTGCCGCATGGGCCATGATGATATGGCTGTCGTGACGCCGGATCTGCGGCTGCGCGGCATCGAGGGCCTGCGCGTCTGCGACGCCTCGGTGATGCCGCGCGTGCCTTCATCCAACACCAATGCGCCGACCATCATGGTCGGTGAAAAGGGCGCCGACCTGGTCCTTGGCCGCGAGCCGCTGCCGCCGGCGGTGTTTTCCGGAAACCGGGCTGCTTAGCCACTGAGGAGTAAGACATGATCAGGCACTGTGTTTTCGTCAAGCTGCGCAACGATGTCGACGCCACCGAGCGCACGGCGATCCATGCCGATCTCGAGGCGCTGCGACAGGTGATCGACGGCATGGACGCAGTAAAATTCAGCGCCAATGTCAGCCCGGAGCCGTTCGCACGCGGCTTCACCCACGGCTTCACCATCGATTTCCGCGATGCTGCCGCGCGCGATGCCTATCTTGTGCATGAAGCGCACCAGCGCGCCGGCGCGCGCCTGGTCGCTGCCCTGGAAGGCGGCACGGACGGACTGCTGGTGTTTGATCTCGAAATCTAAACCTACCCTCAAGCCACGATCGAGTTCATCGACAGATGGCACCGGTCGGTCTCATCGCACCTTCCGCCATTCCTGCGGGCGTTCGATCAAATGAGCCACGCGAAAACGTGACCACCGGTCTTCCCTGAACTGGCCGATAATTCCCCCCATCGATGATGATGGAGGAAGATTTGCCCCTTAATTCGCAGCAGAAGAAGACCGTCCTTGCCTCATTCCTGGGCTGGACGCTCGATGCTTTCGATTTCTTCCTTCTGACATTCCTGCTCACCGATATCGCGACCGAATTCCACGCCGACGTGCCCGCGGTCTCCAAGGCGCTGTTCCTGACCTTGGCGACACGCTTCATCGGCGCGTTCTTCTTCGGCATGCTTGCCGACAAATACGGGCGCAAGCCGATCCTCATGCTCAACATCGTCAGCTATTCGGTGATTGGCGCGCTGGCCGCCTTCTCGCCCAATCTCGGCATATTCCTCGCCCTGCGTGCTTTGTTCGGCATCGCCATGGGCGGCGAATGGGGGCTTGGCAGTTCGCTGGCCATGGAGTCCATTCCGCCGAGCGCACGCGGCATGGTCTCCGGCATCCTGCAATGCGGCTATCCGGCCGGCTATCTGCTGGCGGCGGTGGTCTATGGTCTGCTCTATCAGCAGACGATCGGCGGCTACACGATCGGCTGGCGTGCCATGTTCCTGCTCAGCTTCGTGCCGGCGCTGATCGTGCTCTTCATCCGCTCGCATGTGCCGGAATCGCCGGCCTTCGTCGAAGCGCAGAAGACCGCGAGACCGGGCATGTGGGAAACCCTGCAGAAACACTGGGGCGTCGCGCTCTATGCCGTCGTGCTGATGATGTTCTTCAATTTCTTCAGCCATGGCACGCAGGATCTTTATCCGACCTTCCTGAAGAAGCAGCATGGCTTTGATCCGCACACAGTGAGCTGGATCACCATCGTTGCCAATATCGGCGCCATCGTCGGTGGCCTGGCATTCGGCGCGCTGTCGGAGAAGATCGGCCGCGTCAACGCCATCACGCTGGCATGCCTGATCGCCTTGCCGTCCATCCCGCTATGGGCCTACTCGACCACGCCGTTCATGCTCGCCATCGGCGCCTTCGTCATGCAGGTCGCGGTCCAGGGTGCCTGGGGCGTCATCCCCGTGCACCTCAACGAGCTTTCGCCCGGCGCGGTGCGGGCGACCTTGCCCGGCTTTATCTATCAGGCGGGCAATCTCGCCGCGTCCTATGGCGGCCCCTATCAAGCAGGAATCGCTGAAAGCGCCGGAGGCAGCTATGGCTATGCCCTGGCGCTGTTCGCAGGCGTGGTCGCCGTCTGCATCATCATCGTCATCCGCTTCAGCCCGGAACGACGTGGCCAGGTGATGACGGTCCTGACCTGAGCGGCGCCTAACCAAGCCTCAGCGCGACGACGCCGGCCACGATGCTGAGCGCGGCAGCACCGCGCCAGCCGGTCATTTTTTCGCCGAGAGCGAAGACCGAGATCATCATGGCAAACAGGATCGAGGTTTCACGCAGCGATGCCACCGAAGCGATCGGCGCCTTGGTCATCGCCCACATGACGATCCAGTAGGCGGCACCGCTGAGCACGCCGGTGAACAGCCCTGCCTTCCAGTCGCGCGCCAGCACCGGCAGCGCCTTCGGCCCGCGGAAGATGAGGCACAGCACCAAGGCGCCAAAAGCATCGCAGATAAACAGCCAGGCTGCATAGCTCTGCGCGGTTGCCGCCAGCCGCGCGCCGCTACCGTCGGACAGCGTGTAGCTGGCGATGAAGATAGAGGTGCCCAGCGCGAAGCCGACCGCGCGCAGATTGAGCTTCTCCAGATGCGCGCCGCCGCGAAACGACATCACCAGCGTGCCGGCCGACAACAGGAAGATGCCGAGCATGGCGAACGGGCCGGGGATTTCGGCAACGACGAACATGCCTCCAAAGGCCGAGAGCAGAGGTGCTGTGCCCCGCGCCAGCGGATAGGTCTGTGCGAAATCGCCGGCCTTGTAGGCGCCGATCAGGAACGTCCGGTAGCCCATGTGGAAAATGACCGAGGCGATGATGTAGGGCCACACTTCCGCCTTCGGCACTTCGACGAAAGGCAGCACCACGAGGGCCGCAGCGCCCATGCCGAGCGTCATCAGCGTGATCGACAGGAAGCGGTCGAGATGGACCTTGACCAGCGCGTTCCAGATCGCGTGCATGGCGGCGGCGGCAAGCACTGCGAAGAAGACGAAAAGCGTCATGTGGCAATTCCGGGCGTTTCCAGGTCGATGTCGACCCGTAGCGGAAAATGATCCGACGCAACCTCGCCGATGTCGGCACTGATCGAACGCACCCGCCCGGCGAACACGCCGCCGACGAAACAATGGTCGAGCCGGCGCTTTGCCAGCTTGCCGTCGATGGTCTTCACATGGGTGTGGAAGTCCGGAACCGGCTCCCCGGCAACGGCGGCGGCATCGACGAAACCATCAAGATAGGCGGCACCCCGATGGTAGGGCGTGCTGCCGACGATGCGGCGATATTCGGCGCTGCCCGGCTCCATGTTGAAATCACCCATCCAGATCGCCGCCAGCGGGTTTTCCGGTTCCGCTTCGCCGCTGGTCCAGTTGCGCGTGGGCTCGTCGTCGACGCCGCTCCACGGCCCGCCATCGGACGGTGCCCGGCGATGCTCGGCCAAGAGATAGTCGATCTGCTCCAGCCGCTCCTCGGCCGCGATGTGGGCGAGATGCAGCGACAACACCCGCACCGGCCCTGCCGGCGTGCGGATCATGCATTCAAGCGCGGCGTTGCGGGTGTTGAGCGGCCGCTGCGTGCGGCGCATCGGCAGCGCATGCAGCCGCGACCAGACGATCGGCAGTTTCGACAGCACCATGGTGCCGAACTGGCGGCGCCGATTGACCAGACGGCCGTCGCGCCTTTCGCTGGCATCCATGTCGAAGGCCGGGCCGTAAACCCAGTGATGTTCGGGCAGCAGACGGGAAAGCAGCTCCGGCTGATCATCGAAATTGCTGCGCTGCCAATTCCGCTCCACCTCTTGAAGCGCAATGATGTCGGCGCCGGCAACGATGCGCGCGGCGCGCGAAAGATCGTAGCGGCCGTCGCCGCCGAACCCGTACTGGATGTTGTAGCTGACCAGCTTCATTGCTTATCCGGCTCAATTTCGTGTTGGCAGTAGCGGTTCGATGCCACGGTTGCAATGTGCAGGAGAATGGACGTGGCTTGGACCAGCCTTGCTTCACCGGGATCATGCACCGATCCCGAAGCACTTCGGTATCTTCCGTGCGCCGGAAAACGGCGTGCGATGCCTTATGTACTCAGCGGCTGGAACCGGCCGGGTGGCGACGCCGCCAGTTCGGTCCAGTCGATCTCTTCCTCAAGGCGATGATAGGCTTCGTCGCCAATCGTCCCGTTGCGGCGCAATTCCTCCAGCGCGTCGCGCTGGCTCTTGATCGCATAAAGACGCAAGCGGTCATATTCGGTCGCTGCCTGGGCATCGTCGGGATTTTTGGCGATCTTGCGTTGAGCGGCATATTGCTCGCGCACCGCGGCCGCCGCGTCCGATGTCTTGCCGCCCAATATGTCGAGCGCGGCCTGCATGACCACGACGCGTGCCTGCGCAACCTCGCGGTCGACCGTTTCGTCAGGGTCGAGATTTAGCAGGCGCAGCAGCGGCTTCAGGCTCATGCCTTGCAGCACCAGCGTGCCGAGCACGACCGTGAAGGCAGCGAGCACGATCGGGTCGCGGGCCGGGAATTCAGCCGGCAGGGCGAATGCCGCCGCAAGCGTCACCAAACCGCGCATCCCGCACCAGCCGATCAGCACGCCGCCCCGAAACGACGGTGCGTCACGCTGACGATCAGCTCCGCCGGAACGGTCAAACCACCTGATGATCGCGCCGCACCCCAGCACCCAGATGAGGCGTGAGACGATGACGATGGCAAGCACTGTCCCGGCCAGGACGAACGCATCGGTCTGCCCCTGCCCGGCAAGCCGGCCGACGATCGTACGTGCCTGCAGGCCCATCAGCACGAAAGCCAGGACATTGAGCACGAACACCGCCGTTTCCCAGACCGAATAAGAGCTGATGCGGTTTCTGGCCGGCATGCGGCGCGGCGCGGTGCGGGCGATCGTCATGGCATAGACGACTATGGTGATGATGGCCGACAGTCCGATCCTGTCGGCCAGGATCCAGACCCCGAATGTGCCGGCAAATTGCACCACAGTGCCGCTCGCCGGGTCCTCGATGCGGCCCAGCGTCATCAGAGACACCCGGCCAAGCAGGTAGCCGGCCGCAAGACTGCCGAGCGTGGACAGCAGGATCATCGGAACGGCGCTGCTCAGCAGAATGGAACCTGCTGCCGCCGAAATCGCCATCCGGTAGATCAGCAACGCGGTGGCGTCGTTAAGCAGGCTCTCGCCTTGCAGAATGGCAGTGATGCGATGCGGGACCTTGAACTGGCCAAGCACGGCCGATGCTGCAACCGCATCGGGCGGCGCCACGATGGCGCCAAGCGCTATGGCCGCGGCGATCGGCAGACCTGCCATCGCCCAGCCGGCAAGCGCGACCGTCGCTGTCGTGAAAAGGACGGCACCAAGCGCCAGCAGCACAAGCGGCACCCTGTAACGGTTGAGATCGCGCAGCGAGGTATCATAGGCGGCATCGAGCAGCACCGGCGCGATGAACAGGGCTAGCGCCAGTTCCGGATCGATCTCTATGGTCGGGACGCCAGGCACGAAGGCGATGGCCACCCCTGCCAGCGCCAGCAAAGAGGGATAGGGAACCTGCACGCGCCGCGACAGCGCCGTCAGCGCAACGGCGATCAACAGCAGAACGAGTGTCAGTTCGAAAAGCGCCATGGCCTGTTATAGCCGGGAAGCGAGACGCTGGCAGTGGCAAAGCGGCTGGAAACTGTTGATTGGCCAGCAAGCTCGAGCCGATGGGAATATGCCTCGAATTGCCTTCCGCCGATGCCCTGCCAAATCGACAAATGCGCCGACCGCACTGACATCGAAATCACCGATAGAGGGCTCGCTTAAACCCTGCATTGCAGCCCATGCCACGCGGACGGAAGCATCCTCCCGTCTTCGCAGACCGGGATGCAGCCATTCATTTTGAACAAGCGCATCAGCCTAGTGAAGCACCAGCATATCGCTCGACGAGAACGAGATCTCGGCCTTTTCACCGACTGCGGGGGGCGGTGTCGCCGGGCTGTTGAAGGTGTCGAGCGAGACCGTGTTGCCGCCGATGCCGACACGAACCCGGATGACCGAGCCGAGGAAATGCACCTCGGATATCTCTCCCGAAAGGCTGGAATCGCGGCCGGGCTGTCGTCCGAGCGAGATTGCCTCAGGCCGCAACGCCAGCGACAGCGTGTCGCCTGACTTGGAACCGTTGAGCTTGCCCTTAAGCGAGACCTGTTCGGAATTGACCCGCACCGTGCCTGCAGCCGCATCGGTGACGGTGCCTTCCAGCACGTTCAGCGTGCCGACGAAATTGGCGACAAACTTGGTCGCCGGGCGGTTGTAGATCTCGAACGGCGTGCCGACCTGCTCGGCCTTGCCGCCATACATGACGGCGATGCGGTCGGAGATCGACAGCGCCTCTTCCTGGTCGTGCGTCACGAAAATGGTTGTGATGCCGAGCTTCTTCTGGATCGAGCGGATTTCCTCGCGCAGCGACACACGCACCTTGGCATCGAGCGCCGACAGCGGCTCGTCGAGCAGCAAGAGCTTCGGCTTCGGCGCGATGGCGCGGGCCAGCGCGATGCGTTGCTGCTGGCCGCCCGAGAGCTGGTAGGGATAGCGATCCGCCATCTGCGGCAGTTTGATGATGCCGAGCATCTCGGCGACGCGGGCATCGATATCGGCCCTCGGCATGCCGGCGACCTTCAGGCCGAAGCCGATATTCTGCGCCACGGTCAGGTTCGGGAACAGCGCATAGGCCTGGAACACCATGCCGACATTGCGCTGGTTGGGCTTCAGCCTCGTAATGTCCTTGCCGCCGACGACGATCGCGCCCGCGCTCGGCTCCTCGAAACCGGCGACCATGCGCAACACGGTGGTCTTGCCGCAACCGGACGGACCGAGGAAGGAGACGAATTCACCACGCTCGACGTCAAGATTGAAATCCTCCACGACCGTGGTGGCGCCGAAGGATTTTCGAACGTGCTGGATGGAGAGGAAGGGGTCGGCCATGGCGTTCTTCTTTCGATCAGTACTTTTCGATCAGTTGGGACGGTTCGCGGATCTCGGCGCGAAGCGGGACAGTATCTGGATCAGCGACATGCAGCCCCAGGTGATGGCGAAGGCGATGATGGCAAGTGCCGCCGGCTCATAGGCGCGGTTGGCACCAATATTCTGCAGATAAGGGCCGAAGGCAGGCCGGTTGAGCAGGCTGGCCATGGTGAATTCGCCGATGACGATGGCGAAGGTGAGGAAGGCGCCCGAGAGCACCGCGATCAGCACGTTGGGCAGGATGACACGGGTGATGATGGTGCCCCAGCCAGCCCCAAGGATCTGGGCCGCTTCCGTCAAAGTGCGCACGTCGATTGTGCGAAGCCCGGTGTCGACGGCGCGATACATATAGGGCAGCGCCAGTGTCGCATAGCCGATGACCAACAAGGCATTGGTGCCTGTATCGGTCGCCAGAAACGGCAGCGGCGAATTCGACCCGTACATTCTGATGTAGCCGAAGACGATGACGATGGCTGGGATAACCAGCGGCAGCAGGGTAATGAACTCGACGATCGGCCGCAATTGCGGCAGCCGAAGCCGGATCCAATAAGCGGCGGGCACCACGATCAGCACACCGAGAATGATGGTGAAAACGGCGGCCAGTACCGAATAGCCGAAGGTGGCCTGGAAACGGGCGTCGCCCAACACGACCTTGTAGGCGTCGAAGGAGTACTCCCCGCGCCGCATGCGCATCGAGAACTCCACGGTCGCGATCAGCGGGATGAAAAAGTAGGCCGCGCCAAGAGCGAAGACGAGCCAGGCCCAGAACTTTCCCGACTTCATTTCAGCCACCTCTCGGAACGGGTCCGGAACCAGATGTAGAACACATTGGCAAGACCGGTGATGACGATCATGCCGAAGGCGATGGCATAGCCGAGATGGGCATTGTGCAGCACATCTCCACGGATCTGTGCATAAAGCAGGATCGGCACGATGTTGAGCGACGAGCCGGTCAGCGCATAGGCGGTGGCGATGGCGCCGAAGGCGTTGGCGAACAACAGGATCACGGTGCCGAGGAAACTCGGCCAGATCACCGGAATGACCACCATGCGCCAGTACTGGGACATGGTCGCGCCCAGCGTCGCGGCTGCCTCGCCCCATTCCTTCTTCAGCCCGTCGATGGCTGGCACGATGATCACCACCATCAGCGGTATCTGGAAATAGACATAGGTCAGTGTCAGGCCCCAGAATGACAGGATGTTGAAGCCATGCGCGTAGATGTTAAGGCCGAACACGGTGTTCAGGATCACCGTCGCAAGGCCGAGGCGGCCGAGCGTGGCGAGGAAGGCAAAGGCCAGCGGCACGCCGGCAAAATTGGAGGCCACGCCGGAAAACGTCAGTGTCGCCGAACGTATCCAGTCCGGCAGGCCACCGCGCACGATGGCAATGGCAATCGCCAGGCCCGCGAATGCGCCAATCAGCGATGAAGCAAGACTGATCTTGATAGAAATCCAGTAGGCGGCAACGATGGACGGTTGCGCCAGCGCTGCGATGTTTTCGAGAGTGAATTCGCCGGCATCGTTCTGGAATGCACCCAGCATCAGATAGAGCGTGGGCAGGATGAGGAACATGATGGCGAAGATGAAGAACGGTGCAACGCCAAGCCACTGGGTCGGCAGCCGCATGCTGCGTGCCTCGGCGGGAGGCGCGGTCTTCCCGGTAACAGCGTGGTCGGACAATGAGATATCGGTCATGCGCCGGCTACCGTCTTCGAGAGAAGGACCGGGCGGCCGCGAGGCCGCCCGGCATGGTGTGAGTTACTTGACGTTGGCGCCGACGACGGCATCCCAGTTCTTGGTGATGGCTTCCTTGGACTTGCCCTGCTCGTCAAGCGTCGGGAACACGGCGGAAGCATAGGCTTCGGCCGGCGGCAGCTTGGCGAGGATGTCAGCCGGGATCTTGCCGTTCTTGGCGAGATCGTTGAAGCGGATCGGGTGGCAATAGCCTTTCAGCCAGCCGATCTGGCCTTCGTCCGAGTAGAGGTATTCGAGCCAGAGCTTGGCTGCATTCGGATGCGGCGCGTAGGCGCTGATCGCCTGCACATAGACACCGGCGACAACACCGGTCTTCGGCACGACGACGTCGACGGGCGGATTGCCCTTCAGCGTGTCGCGGCCGGCGAGCGCGTTGTAGTCCCAGGTGACGAGGATCGGGGTCTGGCCCTGGGCTAGCGTCGCGGCCTTGCCGATGACCGGCACGAAATTGCCGGCGGCATTGAGCTTCTTGAAGAAGTCGAGGCCCGCGGTGCCGGCAGCCTCACCGGCGGCGGCGCCTGACGACAGGCCGGCGGCATAAACCGCCTGGATCGCCTGGTTCGAGGCACGCGGATCACCGGCAAGGGCTACCGAGTTGGCGAATTCCGGCTTCAGCAGGTCGGCCCAGTCGGCCGGAGCTTCCTTGACGAGGTCCTTGTTCACCTGGAAGGAAAGCACGCCGTAATAGTCGCCGGTCCAGAAGCCTTCGGCATCCTTGGCGCTGTCGGGGATCGAGTCCCAGGTCGACACCTTGTAGGGCTGGATCAGGCCATCGGCCTTGGCGGTCGGACCGAAGGACAGGCCGACGTCGATGACGTCAGGCGCCTGCGGGCCCTTGTTGTCTTTGTTGGCCTTGATCGCCTCGATCTCGTCGCCGGAACCGGCATCGGGATTGAGTTCGTTGACGGTGATTTCCGGATACTTCGCCTTGAAGCCGGCGATGACGTCACCGTAACCGCACCAGTCATGCGGCAGCGCGATGGTGGTGAGCTGGCCTTCCGCCTTGGCGGCCTTGACGAGATCGTCCAGCGAATCCGCGGACGAAATCACCGTCGACGCGAAAAGCGCCGCGGCCGAAAGGGAAAGCACTTTCCCCGTGAATTTGAACATGTGTTCTCTCCGTTGAACTGACGCCGTTGGACGCCTGCGATGCGGTATCGTTTTCATGTGACAGCCAGATGAAAGCTTTGTGAAAGCGGCTGCTCGCAGTGCGAAAAAGTAAACTCTTTTTAACCTGATGTAGCAATCGCTTCGGGATTCTTTTTCCGGCTAACTAATTTCTGCCTTGCCCGTCATCCTCCCCCTTTGTTTTCATAGCCCCTTTTCAGATCACTTTGCGTGCGGAAAACGCCTCAGATCGTGCCGGCGATGGCGTTTTCGAGCAAGGTCAGCGCCGCCTTCTTGGTCAGCTTGACCGGGTTGCCGCCGGCGGTCGGATCGACCACCGCCATGTCGGCGATCAGCGCCTTACGTTTCTTGTCCATGTCGAGCCCCTTGATAAGGCCCGGCAGCGCATGCGGCACCTTCAATTCCTTGCGCAGCTTGATGATGGCTTTGGCGAAGCCGTCGAAGCCGCCCTTGATGCCGCAATAGGCGGCGAGCCGGCCAATACGCTCCTCGATGGAGTCCCGGTTGAAGGCCAGAACATAGGGCATGAACACCGCGTTGGTCATACCGTGATGGGTATCGTAGAGCGCGCCGACAGGGTGCGAAAGCGAATGGATGGCACCGAGCCCTTTCTGGAAGGCGGTGGCGCCCATGGCAGCGGCGCTCATCATATGGGCGCGCGCAACGAGATCCCTGCCGTTGGCATAGGCCTTGGGCAGGTTCTCGAAGACCAGCCGGACACCTTCGACAGCAATGCCGTCGGCCATCGGATGGTAGCCGGGCGCGCAATAGGCTTCGAGGCAATGGGCCAGCGCATCCATGCCGGTACCGGCGGTGATGAAGCCCGGCATGCCGACCGAAAGCTCCGGATCGGCAATGACGATAGCCGGCAACAATTTGGGATGGAAGATGACCTTCTTGGTGTGCGTGGCCTCATTGGTGATGACGCCGGCGCGGCCAACCTCCGATCCGGTCCCGGCGGTGGTCGGCACGGCGATGATCGGCGCGATGGCATCCGAGTTGGCGCGCGTCCACCAGTCGTCGACATCCTCGAAATCCCACACCGGCCGCGTCTGCCCGGCCTGGAAGGCGATCAGCTTGCCAAGATCGAGCGCCGAGCCGCCGCCGAAGGCGATGACGCCGTCATGCTTGCCCTTCTTGAACACGGCGATGCCGGCGGTCAGGTTGGATTCGACCGGGTTCGGCCTGACCTCGGAGAAAACGCCGTAAGGGACCTTCGCATCGTCGAGGATCTTCAAGGTCGAGGCGACGACCGGCAGTTTCGCCAGGCCCGGATCGGTGACGAACAACGGCCGCTTGATGCCGGTGGCCGTCAATACCTCGGGCAATTCCTTGATGCGACCGGCGCCGAAGCGGACGGTGGTGGGATAGTTCCATTTGGAGATCAGCTTGGACATTTTTGTCTTTCAATAAATCAGATGGCTTCGCGCAGATGGAAAGATTTCGGCCGGGTCAGATTATCGTAGCCGATGGCCGACAAGCCCGCACCCTTGCCGGTGTCCTTGACGCCGGTCCAGACCAAGGCCGGGTCAAGATAGTCGCAGCGGTTCATGAACACCGTGCCGGTTTCGACGCGGTTGCCGATCGCCACCGCATGCTCGGTATCGCGCGTCCAGATCGAAGCGGTCAGCCCGTAGGGGCTGTCGTTCATCAGCGCGATCGCCTCTTCGTCGTTGCGCACCTTCATGATGCCGACGATCGGGCCAAAGCTTTCCTCACGCATGACGCTCATCTGATGGTCGACTTCTGTCAGCACTTCCGGCGCCAGATAGGGCGAACCCGCCTTGTCGTTAGCCACCTTCATATTGATGTGCGCCTTGGCACCCTTGCGCAGCGCTTCGGCCTTCTGTTCGCGGATCAGGTCGGCGAAGCGCGCCTGCGCCATCGGTCCCATCGTCGTCGCCTGGTCGAGCGGGTTGCCGACGACATAGTTCTTGGTCTCGGCGATGAAGCCTTCGACGAATTCGTCATAGACCTTCTCGTGCACGTAGACACGTTCGATGCCGCAGCAGCACTGGCCGGAATTGTAGAAGGCGCCGTCGACCAGATTGGCGACCGCATGGTCCATCTTGGCGTCGGGCAGCACATAGGCCGGATCCTTGCCGCCAAGTTCGAGGCCGAGCGTCATGAAGGTCCCGGCCGCGGCCTTTTCGATGGCACGGCCGCCGCCGACCGAACCGGTGAAATTGACATGGTCGATCTTGCCCGAGCCGAGCAGTTTCTCGGTCTGGGCATGGTTGAGCACGACATTCTGGAATACGCCCTTGGGCAGGCCCGCTTTGTCGAAAGCCTGCTGAAAGCGCTCGCCGACCAGCAGCGTCTGCGCCGCATGCTTGAGGACCACGGTGTTGCCGGCCATCAGCGCCGGCACGATGGTGTTGACGGCGGTGAGGTAGGGATAGTTCCACGGCGCGATCACCATGACCACGCCAAGCGGATCCTTCTTCACATAGCGACGGAAGCCGTCCTTCGGGTTGGAGGCCGGCACCGCCTTGAGCGCCGCCTCGGCGATCTCGACCATGTAGGTGGTGCGCTCCTTGACGCCACCGAACTCGCCGCCATAACGCACCGGGCGCCCCATCTGCCAGGCGATCTCCGGCACGATCTCGTCGGTCATCGCGACCAGCGCTTCCAGCATGGCCAGCATAAACTTGCCGCGCTCGACGATCGGCGTCTCAGCCCACTTCTCCTGCGCCGCCTTGGCACGCTCGACCGCGGCGTTGATCGCTTGGTCGGTCGCGATCGGCCGCTCGGCATAGATCGAGCCATCGATGGGGGATATGAGTTTGACCGTTTCGGTCATTTTGGAAGTCCTCGCATTCTACAACAAAGGGCTGACGCTGCCCCTAATCCGCCTGCCGGCACCCCTCCCCGCATAGTGACGGGGAGAAGGATGGAGCTCCAGCGTCTTCGCCTCCTCTCCGTTTTCTTCACACGGAGAGGAAGGGTAAGGGACGGCGCCGACGGCGCCGACGAACAGTCGATAACTAGTACCGCTCGAACCCTCTGTGCAGTTCCCAATCCGTAATGCGGCGGTCGTATTCGAACTGCTCCCACTTTGCGGTGTGGACATAGTGTTCGAGCACATCCTCGCCGAGCGCCTGCCTCAGCATCTTCGACTTCGCCAGCGTCTCGGTCGCATCGCGGAGCGTCTTCGGGATCTCCGGCAGGCGCGATGCCTGATAGGCATCGCCGACGAACGGCTTCTGCAATTCCAGCTTCTCGTCGATGCCCGCGAGGCCTGCGGCGATCAGCGCGGCGAACGCAAGATACGGGTTGAGGTCGGCGCCGCCGATGCGGCATTCCATGCGGATGCCCTTGGTGCCCTCGCCGCACAGGCGGAAGCCGGCGGTACGGTTGTCCTCGCTCCACATGATCTTAGTCGGCGCGAAGGTGCCGGCCTGGAAGCGCTTGTAGGAGTTGATATAGGGCGCCAGGAACCAGGTGAATTCCTTGGCGTATTTGAGCTGGCCGGCGGCCCATTGCTGGCCAAGCGTCGACAGCGTCCAGTCGGCCGTCTTGTCGAAGAACAGCGGTGTCTTGCCGTCGGCGCTCCACAGCGAATTGTGGATGTGGCTGGAATTGCCGGCGAGCCCGTAATTATACTTGGACATGAACGAAATCGCCTTGCCCTCGGACTCGGCGATTTCCTTGGCGCCGTTCTTCAGGATGACGTGGCGGTCGGCCATGTCGAGCGCCTCGGCATAGCGCACATTGATCTCTTCCTGGCCCGGACCCCACTCGCCCTTGGAATTTTCGATCGGGATGCCGGCCGCTTCCATCTCATTGCGAAGCCGGCGCATGACGCCTTCTTCCTTGGTGGTGATGCCGATCTGGTAGTCGCCGATATAGGGCGATGCGGTGTCGAGACCCTGCCAGTGCTTCTTTCGGGCAGAATCGTATGTCTCGTTGAACAGATAGAATTCGAGCTCGGAAGCGAAATAGCCGATATAGCCGCGCTCGCTCAGCCGCTTGACCTGCTTCTTCAGGATGGCGCGCGGCGAGTGCGGCAGGTCATCATGGGTGTGGTGGTCGAGCACGTCGCAGATCACGAGTGCGGTCTTTTCCAGCCAGGGAATGCGCCGCAGCGTGGCGAGATCCGGCTTCATGACGAAATCGCCATAGCCCTTTGACCAGCTCGCGGCCTTGTAGCCCGGCACCGGTTCCATATCGATGTCGGCCGCCAGCAGATAGTTGCAGCCATGCGTTTCGTCATGCGCGGAATCGATGAAGTACTGCGCCAGGAAGCGTTTTCCCGCCAACCGTCCCTGCATGTCGACGATGCAGGCCAGCACGGTGTCGATCTCACCGCTGGAGACCGCTTTCTTCAACTGATCGAACGAGAAATTTCCGGCCATTCCTTTGGCACTCCAGCACTTGTCGATTGAAAGGGATAAACGTAGCCATGGCCGGCGCGAGGCCGGCCATGGCCATATAGGGCGATATCAGGCGCCAGCTTCGCCGATAGCCACCTCGGCTGCCCTGATCGCGGCCTGGCGTTTGGCAATCTGGTCACCGATCGGCGGACCCTGGAAGCGGCGGTTCTCGAAACCGAACCAAAGCACGGCGGTCAGCAAGATGAAGCCTATGGTGATGTAAAGCACCTTGTCGTTCGGCGGCTGGATGGCGATGTAGAAGATGATCACCATGCCGACAATCGACAGCGCACAGAAGAGCTTGAACAGTCCGGCGCCCAGGTTCCACGGGCCAGGATTGGGCCACTTGGCCGTGCCGAATGCGACCATGCCGAGTGCGATCGGGATGGTGAACGACAGGAACAGGAACACCAGCGTCGAATTGACGACGATGGTGTAGATGTTGGTGCCGCCGATCGAAATAAACTGGGCAAGGAACACATAAAGGATCTCGAGGATCGCGGCCGTCCAGATCGCATTGACCGGCGTGCGCCAGGTCGGGTTGACCTTGGCGAGAGCCGCGGAGCCAACAGGCATGCCGCCGTCGCGAGAGAAGGCGAACAGCATGCGCGAAGCCGAGGTCACGGTGGCGAGGCCGCAGAGGAATTGCGAGATCAGGATTGCAAAATAAAGCAGTTCCTTCAGCCACACCGGCAGGATTGCATCCATTGTCGAGAAGAATACGCTCCATCCCTGCTTGGCGCCGGCAGCCAGGTCCGGGATCGCGAGAACGATTGCGCACAGCATCACCCAGCCGATCAGCGACGACCACAGCACCGACGAAACGATCGCCCGCGGGACGGAGTGTGCTGCCTTGACGGTCTCCTCGGAGGTGTGGGCCGAGGCGTCATAGCCGGTGATGGTATAGACGGGCAGAAGCAGGCAGAGCAGGAACAGGTAGCTCATGGAGTCGGTTTGCGGAAAAACACCGCCGCCCGCATCGCCTGAATAGTTGGTGAACGTCCACAGCCGGCTGATGTCGATTGCCGGTGCGAACACCAGGCAGGCCACGATCAGCACTGCTGTTGCGCCCAGGATAAGAAAGCCCGAAGCATCGGTGAGCATTGCCGTCAGTTTGATGCCGAAATGGTTGAACAGCGCCTGCAGCACGGTGATGAAGGCGACGAACCCGACGATTTCGCCCGGCGTGCCGGTGATGCCAAACCAGCTTCCGAACGTTCCAACGAAGAAGAAAGCGGTGCCGATGTTGATGGCGCCGAGCACGGTGATCAGGCCGAACAGGTTTAGCCAGGCCGTCAGCCAGCCGGTGAAGCGGTTGCCGAGGATCGACGACCAGTGATAGAGGCCGCCGGCGGTCGGAAATGCCGAGGCGATCTGCGCCATGGCAAGGGCGAAGAAGCCCGACACGCAGCAGCCGACGATCCAGCCGATGCCCGCACCTGCGCCGCCGATCGACGATGTGGCTTGCGCGAAGGAGTTGATGCCGCCCGAAAGGATGCAGATGATCGAGAACGATATCGCGAAATTCGAGAAGCGGCTCATGCTTCGCGACAGTTCCTGGGCATAGCCCATGCCATGGAGAACCTTCAGGTCCTCCTTCTTGTCAACGTCCGTATAATCCGGTCCTGCCATTTTCATTCCCCTGTGGTTCTAATTGGCCGATTGAACTGACTTTCCGACTGAATGCGATCTGGAATATCCGGCCTCCTCTGGCTCCAGATCCGAAAAAATGCCCGTGAGCAGATCCGCCCATTTCCGCTGCCCGGTCTCGCCGGCGATTTCGTCGTTGCGGATTTCGATCATCGCGCAGGGCAGGCCGCGCGAGCGCGCATGCCGTTCCAGCGTGAAATAGACGCGGTCATCAGGCGAATAAGGCTCGTTGACGCCGACGGTGACGCCGGCAAGCCGCTTCAGCGCCGATATCAGCGGCGCCGCCAGCCGGCGATCCTCGTCGTGGATGATGCCGATATGCCAGGGCCGGCTCATGGACTTGTAGACCGGCGTGAAGGAGTGGACCGAAACCAGCCGGGTTTGCTGACCCTGTGACAGCCTGTTGTCGATGATACCGGCAATCGTGTTGTGGAACGGCTGCCATGACAGGGCAACACGCGCCGCCCGCTCGCTCTCCGACAGGCCGGCATTGCCCGGTATGGCCGTTGTCTCACTGACCGGCGGTACCAGGTCGGGCGCGTCGAGTGGCCGGTTGCAGTCGATGACAAGGCGAGAAATACGAGTTTCCACCAGCGTCGCGTCGAGCGCCTGCGCCATGCGGCGGGCAACCGGCAGCGCGCCGGGATCCCAGGCGATGTGACGGGACAGGTCCTCGGCGGCAAGGCCGAGCGTACCGAATTCGGCCGGCAGGAAGTTCGAGGCGTGATCGCAAGTCAGCACGAAAGGGCTCGATCCGCCGGGGTTCGTCACCCTTACGGTATCAGACGATGCAAAGCTGGCGGGCCGTGCTTTCTCCATACTGTGCCGTCCCCGGGGAGCGCTGTATCGTATGTTACGTATTTTGCCTCATTGCGTCCCTGTGGATGATTTCATACAGTTTGTCCGGCTTTGTCAAATGCGATCTCGGAAAAGGCCTTCGGCCGGGCCAGGGGTGGGGAAAACATGATTTCCAGCATTGCCGAACTGATCGCCGATCGCCTCGGCACGATGCCGGCCGGCGAACGGCGCGCGGCCCAGACACTGATCGCCAACTATCCGATGATCGGCCTGAAAACGGTCGCTGAATTCTCGGCCGCGGCGGGCGTCTCCTCGCCGACGATCCTGCGTTTCGTCGCCCGGCTGGGTTTTCAGAACTATCCGGAATTCCAGTCGAGCCTGCAGGACGAACTGGCGGCGCAACTGCAATCGCCGGCGACAAGGACGCTCAATCCGCCCTCGCCTGGTGGTGGGACGGTGTCACCGATGCTGGAAGCGACGCTCGACAACATGCGCGAGACGTTCAGACACCTGTCCGACAGGCAGCTTGCCGACATCGCCGCCCGGCTAGCGGACCGGCGCGGCAAGACCTTCCTGATCGGCGGCCGCTTCACCGATCCGCTGGCGCGCTACATGGCCGCCCACCTCGCTGTCATCCAGCCGGATGTCTTTCACCTCGCCGGGCAGGAGAGCATGTGGCGCGACCGATTGATCGACATGGGCAAGCGCGACGTGCTGGTGATCTTCGACATCAGGCGCTACCAGGACAGCCTCGTCCGCTTCGCCGAAAAGGCGCATCAGCGTGGCGTCCAGATCGTGCTGTTCACCGACCAGTGGCTGTCGCCGATCGCCCGCTTTGCTCGTCATGTTATCGCCGGACGAACCGCGGTGCCGTCGGCATGGGACTCTTCGGCTGCCCTTTTCGTCGTCGCCGAAACGCTGATCGGCGCCGTCACCAGGCAACTGGAAGCAGAAGGCGCCAAACGCATTCGCGAGATGGAAAGTCTGCGTTAGTGCCTGTGTGATGATCCAAAGCGTTATGCATATTTTCTCAAACGTTACATATATTTAATGTGCGCAGCCCCCGGAGAATTGTCATAAAGACGCGATATCGAGGCGGCTTCTTTGCCTTACAATAGCCTCGCTGCGTCTGCTTCATTTCGGGAAACCGGTAGACGGAAGGATTGTTTTACCAACCGGAGTGCCGATGGCCGCCTGGAAACAGATACTTTTTGCACTTGTGGTGCTGGTGGTGGCGGCAGCCGCCTGGCTGCGCTTTTATCCCGGCGCGCCGGACGTGCTGGCACGCTGGGGCATCGACTGGGCCTCCGCGGCAACGCCCCCGGCTGAGACCGGCGCCGCCAACGCGAAGCAGTCAAACGGCCGCAATAGCGGCAACCAGCGGGTGAACGTGGTCGCCCTTGCGGCCACTTCGGCTGTTATCAACGACCGCCTGCAGGCAATCGGCACCGGCCGTGCCAACGCCTCGGTGGCCGTCAATCCCTACAGCTCCGGCCGCCTCGCCGAACTGCTGGTCGAATCCGGCAGCCATGTCGATAAGGGACAGATTCTCGCCACCCTGGATTCCGAGACCGAAGTGATCTCTCAGGACCGCGCCAAGCTCGCCTTGCAGGATGCGCAGGCCAAACTCGACCGTGTCAGGTCGCTTCGTGCCTCCAATGCCGCGACACCAGTCGCAGTGGCTGACGCCGAGGTGGTGCTGGCGGGCGCCAAGCTGGCGCTTCAGGATGCGGAACTCGCACTGCAGCGCCGGTCGATTCTGGCGCCGATCGCCGGCACCGTCGGCATCCTGCCGATCTCGGCCGGCAATTATGTCACCAACCAGTCGGCCATCGCCACGCTCGACGACCGGTCCTCGATCCTGGTCGACTTCCTGGTGCCCGAGCGCTTCGCTGCCGCCGTCAAGATCGGTGCACAATTGACGGCGACGCCGATCGCCAATCCCAGCAATGCTTATAGCGGCACCGTTTCGGCCATTGACAACCACATCGATGAAAAGAGCCGCACCCTGCTGGTCAAGGCCAAGATCGCCAACCCGGCGGATTCACTGCGCGCCGGCATGTCGTTCGGCATCACCATGAAATTTCCGGGGCAAACCTATCCGGCCGTCAGCCCGCTGGCGATCCTGTGGGGGGCGGACGGCGCCTATGTCTGGCAGATCGAGGACGGCAAGGCCAGGCGGGTCCCGGTGCGCATCGTACAGCGCAACACCGAGACCGTGCTGATCGACGCCGAGATCGACAATGGCGACATGGTGGTCACAGAAGGCACCCAGAGCGTCAGCGAGGGCGGCGCGGTCCGCCTCGCCGGCGAAGAGCAGCGCGCCGCGGACGCCGCCGCAGGCACATGACCAGCCCCGCCAACACTGCCAGCGAGACCGGCTTCACCGCCCTGTTCATCCGCAGGCCGGTGATGGCCTTCGTGCTGAACACACTGATTGCGGTCGCCGGCCTGGCCGCCTTCTACGGCGTCGAGATCCGCGAACTGCCGGACGTCGATCGCGCGGTGGTCACCGTTTCCACCACCTTCGAGGGCGCGGCGGCCGAGACCGTCGATCGCGAACTGACCGACACCATCGAGGGCGCCGTCGCCCGCGTCTCCGGCGTCAAGTCGATCTCGTCGTCTTCCTCATTCGGCTCGAGCCGCGTCACCATCGAGTTCAACGATGGCGTCGATCTGAATGTCGCCGCCTCGGACGTGCGTGATGCCGTCGGCCGCGTCGCCAACCAGATGCCGGACACCGCCGATCCGCCGCGCATCGTCAAGGCCGACGCCAATTCCGACGCGGTGATGCGACTGGCGGTGACCTCGGACAACATGTCGATCCAGGACATGACCGTGGTGGTCCAGGACCAGATCGAGGACGAGCTGGCCGCCGTGCCCGGCGTTGCCGACGTTCAGGTCTATGGCGACCGCGACAAGATCTTCCGCATCGATGTCGACCAGAACAAGCTGGCCAGCCTCGGCTTCACGGTCGCCGACCTCAGGGCCGCCCTTGCCTCGGTCGCCTTCGATTCCCCCGCCGGTTCGATCACCACGACCAACCAGGACCTGATCGTCCGCACGACTGCCGACGTGACCACGCCTGAAGAGTTCGAAAACATAATTGTCGGCGGCACGACGCGCATCCGCGATGTCGCCACCGTCACGCTCGGCCCCGACGTCGGCCAGACCACGTTGCGCTCGGACGGCAAGACCGGCATCGGCATCGGCATCATCCGCCAGGCGGAATCGAACACGCTGGACATCTCGACCGGCGTCCAGGCCGCCGTCGCCAAGCTGCAGGAAAACCTGCCCGAGGGCATGTCGATCAAGATCACCAGCGACGACGCTGTCTTCGTCAAGGGGGCGGTGCACGAGGTCGAGATCGCGCTCGGCCTGTCCGTCACCATGGTGCTGATCGTCATCTACATGTTTCTCCTCGACTGGCGTGCGACGCTGATCCCCGGCCTGTCGATGCCGGTCGCCATGATCGGCACCATCGCCGCCATCTATCTGGCCGGCTTCTCGGTCAACATCCTGACCCTGCTCGCGCTGGTGCTGGCGACCGGTCTGGTCGTCGACGACGCCATCGTCGTGCTCGAAAACATCGTGCGACGACGCAACGAAGGCATGGGGCCGCGCGCCGCCGCCGTGCTCGGCGCGCAGGAGGTGTTCTTCGCCGTCATCGCCACCACCTTGACGCTGGTCGCCGTCTTCGTGCCGATCTCGTTCCTGCCCGGCCAGACCGGCGGCTTGTTCCGCGAATTCGGCTTCGTGCTTGCCATGTCGGTGCTCTTGTCCTGCGTGGTGGCGCTGACGCTGTGCCCAATGCTCGCCTCGCGCATGCTGACCAGCGCATCGCTCCACCACGAAGGTGACCATGGCATCGGCGCCCGCATCGGCGGCGCGCTCAATACGGCCTACAAGCGCAGCCTGCACGCCTGCCTCGACGCGCCATGGATCGTGCTTCTGGTCGCGGTGCTGTTCGCCGGCACCGCCTTCACGCTGTTCGGCACCATCCGCCAGGAGCTGACGCCGACCGAGGACCGCGCCGCCGTGCTTCTGCGCATCAGCGCCCCGCAAGGCGTCAGCCTCGACTACACAACGCAGCAGATGCAGAAGATCGAGAGACTGATCCAGCCGATGCGCGATTCCGGCGAGATCCGCAGCACTTTCGAAAATGCCGGCCAGAACGGCTCCTACAACTCCGGCTTCATGGTGATGACGCTGGCGCCGTGGAACGAGCGCAGCCGCAGCCAGCAGGAGATCATGGCCGAGATCAGCCAGTTGACCAGGCAGGTGCCGAGCGTGCGCATCTTCCCGGTGCAGCCCAACAGCCTCGGTATCCGTGGCGCCGGCAACGGCCTGCAGTTCGCGCTGGTCGGCAACGACCGCAAGGCACTCGGCGATGCCGCCGTGAAGATCATCGCCGAGATGCAGAAGGACCCGCGCTTCCAGACACCGCGCCTGTCCATCGACCCGACGCAGCCGCAGCTAGCCGTGGCCATCGACCGCGAGCGCGCCTCCGACCTCGGCATCGACATATCAGGACTGGCCAACACCTTGCAGGCCATGCTCGACGGCAACGACGTCGTCGACGTCTACATCGCCGACCGCAGCTACGGCGTGAAGCTGGTCTCGACCACCAATCCGATCAACGATCCGACGGATCTGGAAAACATCTTCCTGAAAACAGCCGACGGACGTTTCGTGCCGATGTCGACCATCGCAACGCTGACCGAACGCGCCGTGCCACCGTCGCTGTCGCGCGAACAGCAGCAGCCCTCTGTGGCGATCACCTCCAACCTCAGCGGCGACTTCGCGCTTGGCGACGCGCTCACCCGCGCCGAGCAAATCGCCACACCGCTGCTGCCGCCAGGCAGCCGCATCCTGCCCCTGGCCGAGGCGGCGACGCTAGGCGAGACCAACAGCGCCATGGTCACCATTTTCGGCTTCGCGCTGGTCATCATCCTTTTGGTGCTGGCCGCCCAGTTCGAAAGTTTTGTCAGCGCCGTGATCATCATGGCGACGGTGCCGCTCGGGCTGGCCTGTGCGATTTTCGCGCTTCTCCTCTCGGGCACCAGTCTCAACGCCTACAGCCAGATCGGCCTGGTGCTTTTGGTCGGCGTCATGGCCAAGAACGGCATCCTGATCGTCGAATTCGCCAACCAGTTGCGCGACCGCGGGCTTGGCGTGCGCGAGGCGATCGAACAGGCCTCGATCATCCGCGTGCGGCCGGTGATGATGACGATGATCTGCACCGTGCTCGGCGGCCTGCCGCTGGTGCTGGCGAGCGGCGCCGGTGCCGAGGCGCGCGTCGCGCTCGGCTGGGTCATCGTCGGCGGCCTGGGGCTGGCCACCGTCTCGACGCTGTTCCTGACGCCGGTCGCCTATCTCCTGCTTGGCCGCTTCGTCACGCCGAAGACCCACGAGGAAGCCCGGCTGAAGCGCGAGTTGGAGGAAGCCGCCTACACCAATGTGGAGCCGGCAGAATAGAAATTCCAGGAAAGTGTGTAGCGGTTTTTCGTCCGGAATTTCGTAAGAAAAATAATTCCGGCTATCTCAGCAACCGACCTTCGATCGACCAGCGCGCGGCGAGGAAATTCAGCACCGCCGCCACCACGACGCCCCCGATTTTCGCCGGCCACACCCCGATTATGCCGGCGAATAGCGCGATCGAGAGGCTGGAGACACCGAGCGAAATCAGCGCTCCAAGCGTGGCGAAACGAAGGAACGCATCATGCAGCCGGATGGCTCGATTGCGCTCGAACGACCACAAGCCGTTCGCCGCGAAGGAAAAGGTGACGGCGACGAACCAGGCAGCGATGTTGGCCGGCACCGGCGGAACCCCGAGCTTGAGCAGCAGGAAGAAGCTGGCAAGGTCGATGGCCGTGTTCGCCAGTCCGACAATGGCGAAGCGGACGATCTTGCTGCCGGCCGAACGCTGGGGCCGATCGGCTTCGCTCATCTCTTGCCGTCCAAGATCTCGACGCCGGCGCGGGCCAGACCAGCGCCGAATTCGTCCGATGCGAGGGCCGCGAATTCCACCTCGCGCACATCTTGCATGGTGTCGCGCGCGCGCAGCGTCTCGTCGACATGGCCGGGATGGCACATGAACAGCCCTCGCTCCGGCAACCCTTCGACGGCCGCCTGCAGAACCGCAGCGAACTTTTCGGGCTGTCGCCAGTCATAGATGCCGGCGAGCGGCTGGAAAACGATGAAGCCCGCGCGCTGCATCGAGCGGTTGAACCCGGCAGCCAGCGCGGCAATGGCGGCGACTTTCGACCCTGCGGCCAGCGCCGGGGCGCCGCGCAGGGCCGGCCTGTCGGCGCCTTCTGGAAACCGTGTGCGCAGCCATGTGCGCACAACGGGAAGGAAATGCACATGCTGGTGCCCGTCGACGAAATCGGGGCGGCGGCCAAGCGCCTCGACGAAGCGGCCGTACTGGGCGTCAAGCTCGGCATGGACATGGCGGTCGCCGATGCGGCCGCGCAGAACAGGCAAGGCCAGTGCGCGGAGCGGTGGCAGCCGGCCTTCCGGCGCCAAGGCCGACCGGCCGGTGGCGGCCAACTGGTCGGTCAAGGTGAGGTGCAGCCCAACCGCGGCCCGGCCGCACAGCGGTTTTATGCGCTCTGCCTCCTTTGCCCACTCGGGAAAGCCGGTCATGCAGCTGGTGCCGGTCAGGCGCCCCCGATCGAGAAGATCGAGAATCCCGGCGGAAACGCCAGGCGCCAGGCCGTAATCGTCAGCGATCAGGCGAATGCGCCGCGTCATCTGTTCGAAGTGCCCGGCTCCGGCCGGTCGGCGGGGGCCTCGCTGCGCACGACATCGCGCACGAGATAGACCGGCCGATCCTTGCTCTCGCTGAGCGTCACCCAGACATATTCGCCGATCAGGCCAAGCAGGGTCAGGTTGAGGCCGCCGAGCAGAACGACGGCAACCAGCAGGCTGGGGTAGCCCGGAACGGCAATGCCGTAGAAGATCACCTCGAAGAACACCTTGGCGCCATAGAGCGCGCCGGCCATCGCCGCGAGCAGCCCGCTAAGACTGATCAGGCGTAGCGGAATGACGGAGAACGAGGTGAACCCCTCCAGCGAGAAGGCGATGAGGTTGAGCCGGCTCCATTTCGATGTGCCGCTGGCGCGGCCTTCCGGCGAATAGGGCAACGCCTTCTGGCGAAAGCCGGCCCAGGCAAACAGGCCCTTGTTGAAGCGACGCTTGTCACGCAGGCTGGTCAGAGCGCGCGCGACAGCGCCGCGCATGACGCGAAAGTCGCCGGCATTTTCGGGAATATCGAAACGCTGACTGCTGTTGATCAGGCTGTAGAAAAGCCGTGCAAGCTGGCTGCGCCGCCAGCTCGCCTCGCGGCGGTCGTTCTGGGCAAAGACGACGTCGATGTCCGGATGGTCCACCAGCTCGGCGATCAGCTTCAGGCTGATGTCCAGGGAATGCTGGAGGTCGGCGTCCATGATCAGCACCATGTCGCCGCGCGACTGGTCGAGGCCGGCGAGTACAGCGACTTCCTTGCCGAAATTGCGGCTGAGGCGGACGATCTCCCACGATCCCGTCAGCGCTTGCGAAAATCGTCCAGCGCCATCGTCACCGCTGCCGTCATCGACCAGGATCTTGTGCACGGTCATGCCGAAGCGCTGTGCCACGGCCGCTTCGAGCTCGCCTAGCAGGCGCGCGAAGGCCGATGCCGATGCCGCCTCGTTGAAGAATGGCGCAACGATATCGAGGCTCTGTCGCAACTCAGCCATTCGCGACTCCCGCATTCACCACCTTTTCCCGTGCCTTGGCCCAGAACCACCAGATCAGCGAACCGGCGATGAAAGTGACAGCGACCGGCCGGAACCAGGGGAAGAGGAAATCGTGCACATGGCGCTCGACGCCGCTCAGCCCGGTCACGAACAGCGTCATCGACAGCACCGAGGCGAGGACGCCGCCCCGTTCTTCGCGCCACAACAGGGCGATGGCAAGACCGGCTGGTACCGCGATCATGGCAAAGGTGTTGGGTTCGACGCGCGGGTTGAAGACGCACATGTAGAAGGTGGCCGTCAGGAAGATCGCCAGCGCCGCCTTTCCCTGTTCGAGCCTGCGGTCGAACCAGATGACGGCTGAAAGCGTAAGCAGGGCCATGACCATGCGCACGATCGTTGCGCCGAATTCCGGTATCGGCAGCCCTATCGTGGTGAACGGTGCCGTGAAATCGGTGGACACGAAATGGCTGGTGTTCTCGACGGCCATGGAGGTCAGCATCTGGGCGAAGACACGATACTGATCGTTGAGATAGCCGGCGGGAGCAAAAGCGTAAGGCAGTGCGAGCACGAACAGCACCGCCAGCACCAGCACCGGTATCAACCGAAGCCGAAGGGCTCCTACCAACAACAGCATTATGATCGCGGTCGGCTTGGCGATGATGGCGAGCGAAGCCCAGAAGAACGTCTCCGCCCGTCGTCCTTCCAGCGCCGACAATGTGAGAAGCCAGCAAGCGCCGGTCAAAAGGATCGTCGCCTGGCCGTTGCGGATCGCGCCGAGCGCCATCGGCACAGCGAGGAAGAGGCCGAAAGAAAGCAGCCACATCAACTCGTCACCACCGAGCTTGCGCACCTGCCGCATCGCGGCATAGGTCAGCACCGCAAACCCGAGGGAGTGCCACATCACGCCGCCCAGATGCGGACCGAGCTTGACTATTGGAGTGTAGAGCGCGGCGAAGGCCGGCGCGTAGAGATACCCCATCTCGGATTGGGTGTCGTAGAGTGGCAGACCGGCCAGAAGCGCCTCGCTGCCATCTATATAGGCCTTCCATACCGTCCGCGTGTACGGCGACCACAGGACCATGGCAAGAACGACCAGGAACGCTCCGATCCACAGGCCAAACCCCAAACGGTCGAAAACCGGCTTGGAAATCGTCATCAAGGCACCCCACACAATCCCGGAACAGGCTCAGTCCAGCCTGTCCCGGCATTCGATGGCGGCGGCATATCACGGACGCAGCGGCGTGGCATAGGGGGCTTGATGGACCAGGATATCGGCCTGACGGTCCCGCGTCGGCGGATAACCGGCAATCTCTGCCCGCAAAGCCCTCCGAGGCCCCTCCCGTCCAAGCTGCTCGAATCTTTCGAATTGGCCTAAGGCCGGATGAACACCTTGCCGTTCGGCTTGGCCAGTTCCGCTGGCACCCGCGCCATCGCCTCGGCAAGCGGCACCACCGCCGTCACGTCGGTCGACCAGCGCCCATCGGAAAAACGCTTCTGCGCTTCCAGGATCGCCGGGCCGCGGCGATCGCGGAACTGGCGCATCCACTCGCTCAGCCAAAACCCTTCGATATGCTTGTGCTGGAAGATCAGTTGGCCGGGCTCGCGGATAACAGTGTGTTCGGGATCGAGCCGCCCATAGATGATCCAGCGCGAACGCTTCGGCATGACGTCGAAGATGGCGGAAGCCAGCGGCCCGGTCACCGCGTCAAGGAAGATGCGCGGCTGTTCGGCCTTCATCACCTCGCGCAGCGCTGCCTTGAAATCCGGCGCCTTTTCGTTGAGGACGTGCGCCGCGCCGAGCGCTTTCAGCGCCGCGATCTGGTCGTCGCGGCGCACGGTGACGATCGGCCGGAAGCCCTCTCCGCTGGCCAGGCCAATGATCAGCTTGCAGAGCTGGCTGGCGCCGGCGGTCATGACGAAGGCCTTCTCGCCTTCCTCCTTGACGACGTCGAACATGGCGAGCGCGGTGAGCGGGTTGACGATCATCGCCGCCCCATCCTCGTCGCGGACCGTGTCGAGCAGCGGAATGCATGCAGCAGCTTCAGCGACGGCATAGTCGGCCCACGAGCCCCAGTTGGTGACGCCGGTGGCAAAGGCGACGCGCTTGCCGATCAGGCTTTGGGGATAGGTCTCGTCGCCGCTGGCGACGACGATGCCGACGCCCTCGAAGCCGGCCGGCTGTCCCTTGGCGCGCGGCTGGCCGTACTGGCCCTTGACGAAGGCGATGTCGGAGGGGTTGATCGAGGCGAGGCTGACCTTGATCAGCACCTGCGTCGGTCCGGGTGTCGGCACCGCGATGTTGCCCGGCTCGAGATACGGCTCCATCGCCTCCAGCACACTGCCGCTCGGCGTCCTGGTGTAGCCGTCGCCGACCAGCAGCAGCGCCTTCATTTCGGAGGGGACGGCCATTGGAACACTCCGTGCTTGGACTGTCGGCATCGCCAGATGACGATGCCGGCGCTCAGACCTTTTCTTGCGTGTATTTCTTCAGCTCGGTGCGCGCCACCTGACGGCGATGCACGGCGTCCGGCCCGTCGGCAAGGCGCAAGGTCCGCAGATGCGTCCACGACCGCGCCAGCGGCGTGTCCTGGCTGATGCCTTGCGCGCCGAACATCTGCACCGCCTCGTCGGTGACCTTGAGCGCGACGCGGGGTGCCACCACCTTGATCTGGCTGATCCAGGGGGCTGCGGCGCGGGCGTCGCCCTGGTCGATCATCCACGCCGCCTTGAGGCAGAGCAGCCGGGCCATCTCGATCTCCATGCGGCATTCGGCGATGATGTCGAAATTGGCGCCGAGCTTTGCCAGCTTCTGGCCGAAGGCCTCGCGGCGCAAGGAACGCTGGCACAGCATCTCGAGCGCCATCTCGGCCTGGCCGATGGCGCGCATGCAATGGTGGATGCGGCCGGGACCGAGCCGCCCTTGCGCGATCTCGAACCCCCTGCCCTCGCCGAGGATCAGGTTCGATGTCGGTACCCGCACATTGTCGAAGCGAAGATGCATGTGGCCGTGCGGCGCGTCGTCATCGCCATAAACCTGCATGGCCCGGACCTTGGTCACACCCCTTGTGCCTGATGGCACCAGGATCATCGAATGACGGCGGTGCTGCGGCTCGTCATCGCCGCCGGTCCTGACCATGACGATGTAGATGGCGCAGCGCGGATCGCCGGCGCCCGAAGCCCACCATTTCTCGCCGTTGAGCACGTAGTCGTCGCCCTGGCGTTCGCAGCGCATGGCAATGTTGGTGGCATCGGACGACGCGACATCCGGCTCGGTCATCAGATAGGCCGAGCGGATCTTGCCCTCGATCAGCGGTTCCAGCCATTCTTTCTTGTGGTCGGCCGAGCCGTACCGTTCCAGCACCTCCATATTGCCGGTGTCGGGCGCCGAACAGTTGAAGGTCTCGGCGCCAAGATGCGCCTTGCCCATCTCCTCGGCCAGATAGGCATATTCGACGGTGGAAAGGCCGTAGCCGCGTTCCGAGCCGGTCAGCCAGAAATTCCACAGGCCGCGCTCCCTTGCGGTTTTCTTCAGCCCTTCGAGGATCTCGCTCTGGCGCGCACTGTAGACCCAGCGGTTGCCTGCCTTGCCCACCTCGCTCAGGAATTCCCTGTCGAGCGGCATGATCTCGTCGCGAACCATGGCCGCGACGCGCGCGTGGATCGGCTTCAGCCGCTCGGTCATGCCGAGATTCATCTCCGTCATCGGTCGCTAACCCTTCATGCATGCCAGGCATTTTGTCAGTGGCAAGGATGACCGTACTTCGGATAGCCTTGTCAACGCGAACTGTTTGCCCGCATGCCGAGCGCGGAGGATTGTGATGAGCTATCTGGACGAGCTGTTTTCGGTGGCCGGCAAGACCGCGCTGGTGACGGGTGCCGCGACCGGCATCGGTCGCATGGCGGCGACCGCGCTGGTGCAGGCCGGCGCCAGCGTGATGATCGCGTCGCGCAAGGGCGAGGATTGCATCCAGGTCGCCGAAGAGTTGAACGAGCTTGGTGCACCGGGCCGGGCCGAGGGCTTCGCCGGGGACGTTTCTAGCGAAGCCGGCATCGCTGCACTCGTCGCCGCGGTCAAGGCGCGGACCGGGAAACTGCATATTCTGGTCAACAATGCCGGCGTCTCCTGGGGTGCACCGTTGGAAAGCTTCCCCTACCATGCCTGGGCCAAGGTGTTCGGCGTCAACGTCACCGCGGTCTTCCATCTGACCCGCGAATTGCTGCCGCTGCTCGACGCTGCCGCCAGCGACGCCGATCCGGCCAGGGTGATCAATCTCGGTTCGGTGATGGGCACGCAGCCGCTGGCCGACGACGCCTATTCCTACACGGCCTCGAAGGCTGCGGTTCACCATCTGACGCGTACACTGGCGCTGGAGTTCGCCGCCCGCCGCATCACCGTCAACGCCTTTGCTCCCGGCCCTTTCCAGAGCCGGATGACCGCTTTCTTCACCGGCAGCGAGGAACAGGCCAAACATGTCGGCGGCCATGTTCCGATCGGCCGTATCGGCGCACCGGATGACATTGCCGGTGCAACGCTCTATTTGTGCAGCCGTGCAGGCAGCTATGTCACCGGCGCCATCCTGCCGATCGACGGCGGACAGTCGGTGCAGCATGGGCTGACCTTGTTCAAGGAATGACATTTTCCGGCCACAGAAGCCGGGGGTGAACTGGAGGACATGAGCGTGGAACCGATCAGTCTCGATGTGCTTCTGGCCAGTGTCGGCAAGGAGGTTGGCGTGTCGCCGTGGCGGGCGGTCACGCAACGCATGATCGATCAGTTCGCCGACGCCACCGACGACCACCAGTTCATCCACTGCGATCCGGAGCGGGCCATGCGCGAAACGCCGTTCGGCGGCACCATCGCGCACGGCTTCCTGTCGCTGTCGCTGTTGTCGGCGATGACTTTCGAGACCATGCCGCCGCTGGAAAACGGCAAGATGGGCGTCAACCACGGCTTCGATTCGCTGCGCTTCCTGGCGCCGGTGAAAACCGGCGCGCGCATCCGCACGCGGTTCGTGCTGGCCGACGTCAAGGTCAGGCCGTCGGGCTGGGTGCAGACCGCGCATGACGTGACGATCGAGATCGAGGGTTCGAAGAAGCCGGCACTGACCGCGCGCTGGCTGACGCTGACCTTGATCGAACGCCAGCCCGAGACGGCATGAGTGATCCCGTTCTCGACCAGGCAGCGCTTGCGCCTTACCTCGAGGCGAACATACCGGGCTTTTCCGGGCTTGCTGCAGTCGAGAAGTTCAAATCCGGCCAATCGAACCCGACCTACCTTTTGACGGCGGCAAGCGGCCGTTATGTGCTGCGCGCCAAGCCGCCGGGGCAATTGCTGAAATCGGCGCATCAGGTCGACCGCGAATTCAGGGTGATGAGCGCGCTTGCCGGCACCGCCGTGCCTGTGCCTGCCATGCTGCATCTGTCGGCGGAAGACTCGCCCATCGGCCGTATGTTCTACGTGATGGATTTCCTGGACGGCCGCATTTTCTGGGATCCGGCCCTGCCGGAGGCAGGCGACAACGAAGAACGCGCCGCCATCTACGATGCCATGAACGAAACCCTCGCGGCGCTGCACGAAATCGATGTCGGGACAGTGGGGCTCGGCGATTTCGGGCGGCCGGGCAATTATTTCGAGCGCCAGCTGGCGCGCTGGACGAGCCAGTACCATGCCTCGGAAACCGGCACCGTCGCCGACATGGACCGGCTGATTGCCTGGTTGGAAACGCATATGCCCGCCGATGACGGCCGGATCTCGCTGGTGCATGGCGACTACCGGCTGGACAATCTGATCTTCGCGCCGGACCGGCCAAAGGTGCTGGCGGTGCTCGATTGGGAATTGTCGACATCAGGCCACCCCTTCGCCGATATCGCCTATCAGTGCATGCAATGGCGGCTGCCGCACGCGTCGGGTTTTCGCGGCCTGGGCGGCATCAACCGCGCGGCGCTCGGGCTGCCCTCCGAAACGGACTACGTCGCCGCCTACTGCCGGCGGCGCGGGCTCACCGGTATCGGCAACTGGACGTTCTTCCTGGCCTTTTCCTTCTTCCGGCTGGCCGCGATCTGCCAAGGCGTCTACAAGCGGGCGCTGGACGGCAACGCCTCCAATCCGGAAAAAGCCCGGACCTATGGCGAGGCGGTGAAGCTGCTTTCGCGTCTTGCCGCGAAGCTGATCGACAAGGAGGCGTGATGGGCCGCTTTGACGGAGCAAAGGTGCTGATCACGGGTGCCGCCAACTTCGACAAGCGTCGGCACGATCCGAAGCATACCGCTTGGGAACCTCCCGCGCTCTTGTCCGTTTCCGTACAGCGTATATAATTTAGCCAGACACCAACCAACCAAAGGCACCAGATCTTGCCGCCGAGCGTCCCGACACGCCGCGAGAAACAAAAGGCCGAACTGCGCTCCGAACTGGTCGAGGCCGCGCACAAGCTCGTCCAGGAGGAAGGCTATGAAGGCCTGACCATCCGCAAGCTGGCCAAGCGGGTCGGCTACGCCCCGATGTCGGTCTATTCCTACTTCGCCGACAAGCAGGACATCCTGTTCGCTCTGGCCGAGGATGCATTCGAGACGCTTGCCCGCCGCATCGAGGAGCATCCGTCCGACGATCCGATCGAGGCCTTGCAGGCGGTGATGACCGAATATGCCGCTTTCGGACTCGGCAATCCCAACGAATACCGCACCGTGTTCATGACCGAAAAGACCAAGCTGCCAGAAGGCTACAACGAAATGGAAGAGAGCAACCCTGCTATGAAGGTGCTGATCAGCAGGGTCGAGGCCTGCGTCGCCGCCGGCAAATTGCAGGGCGATCCGCGCGCCATCGCCACCATGCTGTGGGCGGTCGGCCACGGCACGATCTCGCTGCTCATCACCTTTCCGTTCTACCCCTTCGGCGACCCGCAGGCCTTCGTGAAGCGGATGTGCGATTTCACGCTTGCCACGCTCAGCACGCAAAACGTGCCGCCACTGACCGAGACACCGGTCAACTGCTGAACGCCGTTTCCTTTGGTTTGTGTATTCCCCTCCAGACCTGGGGGGTTTCTTGGTTAACAAAAAATTTATTGTACGCGTACGGTTTTCCTTGAACTTCGCGATCGACGGGCGTATATGTACAGTGCATCGTACATGTACGAGAGAAATTCACCCGTCGAAAACGGAGACTGACAATGAAAAAGATACTCCTCACCCTCGCCGCCGTGCTGGCACTTTCGGGCTCGGCCTTCGCCGCCAACACCACCCACCCCGTCAAGCATGCGCCGGTGGCGGCCTGCGTTGACACCAAGACCAACGTGAAGCTCGATTGCGCTTCGACCGGTTCGGTCGAGAAGAAGGGCGCCACGGAAAATACCGCTGAAGGCAAAGGTCCGCGCCTCGGCATCGACATCAATCCTTGGATCGTGCCGAGCTCGTTCTGATATTTGCAGGACATCACTTCTGGCCGGCACAAGCCGGTCAGGTGGAAACTTCAGCTGACCGAAACCGGCAGCTTCGCCGCTGAACTCTCGAAGGCCGCGTCAATCAGCTTCTGCATGTCGGCGGCACGCCGGAACGACGGATCGCCATTCCGGCCTGTATCCAGCGCATCGGCAAAGCGTCGCGCATTGCGCTTGACACTGGGCAGCGCCAGCGTTCGCCATTGCTGAAGATCGACATCGCCGCCGAGACAGGCCGACAGGTTAGATGCCTTGCCGTCGGTCTCGACCCTGATGGCGCCCTTGTGGTGCCGTGCAGGGCCAGCGACAAATCGTTGGCGTGGCCGGTCATGTAGCGGCTCGCCGCGATCGTGGCGAGCGCGCCGGAACTGAGCCGGGCCGTCATCGCCACGCTGTCATTGGCATCCAGCAGATAGTCGCCGATGCGCTCGCCCTCGGCCTTCGGAAACGTCACCAGATCGGCGTGGAGGCTGACGATGTCCTGATCGGCGCCATAGGTGGCGAAGTCCAGGATGTGGATGCCGACGTCGCCCAGCACGCCGGTTGAACCGTGCCGGCTGGACAAGCGCCACAGCCATTTGTCCTCGACCCGCCAGTCGCCCCATGACTGGCTGACCAGCCAGCTTTGCCGGTAGCTCGCCTCGACATGGCGCAGCTCGCCGATCTCGCCGGCCAGCACCATGCGCCGCGCTTCATGAATCGCCGGTGAGTTGCGATAGGTCAGGTTGACCATGTTGACCACCCCTGCAGCCTCGGCCGCTTCGGTCATATCAAGCGCGTCGGCGTGGTTCGGCGCCAGCGGCTTTTCGCAAAACACATGCTTTCCCTGGGCAAGCAGCGCCAGCGTCGTCGCCATATGCGCACCATCCGGCGTCGCGTTGATGGCGGCATCGAACTGACCCCAGGCGATCGCCGCCTCCAGGCTCTCGAAAGATTCGCCGATCTTGCTGACGGCGGCAAACGCTGCGGCGCGGCCGGGCACCTGGTCGACACAGGCGACGATGCTGCAGCCCGGGATCTCGGCAAACTCCTCGACATGATGCCCGGCGATACCGCCGGTGCCGAGCAGAAGAATTCGGTGCATTAGCCCCAAGCCCCAATCAACTCACGCCTTAAGCAATTCAGGCCCCGATCAGCTCAGGCCCGAATCAACTCAGGCCCTTGTCGCCGTCGGCATGCAGGCGCAGCCCCTTCTGCACGATCTTCTCCTTGGCCGCATCCGTCGGCACGTTCGGCGCGTTGGTGATGCCGGACCAGGCCGGCGCCGGGTTGTGCGCCCAATGGACGGCGTTGCGCAGCACCTGCTGCACGCCCTCATTGTGATAGATCGGATAGGTCTCGTGGCCGGGCGAGAAGTAGAAGATCCGTCCTGCACCGCGCTGGTAGGTCAGCCCGGATCGGAACACCTCACCACCCTCGTACCAGGAGACGAACACCGTCTCGAGCGGCTCCGGCACGGCGAACGGCTCGCCATACATTTCCGTCTCGCCGATCTCCAGGCACTCGCCGATGCCTTGCGCGATCGGGTGGCCGCGGTTGATCGCCCAGACGCGCTCGCGCTCGCCCGCCTCGCGCCATTTCAGCGAACAGGGCGTGCCCATCAGCCGCTTGAATATCTTCGAGTAGTGGCCGGAATGGAGCACGATCAGGCCCATCCCTTCCCAGACCCGCTTCTGCACCCGCTCGACGATATCGTCCTTGACCTCGCCATGCGCCGCGTGGCCCCACCACAAAAGCACGTCGGTGGCCGCCAGGCGCTTCTCGCTCAGGCCATGTTCGGGTTCCTGCAAGGTGGCGGTGGTCGCCTCGATGCCCTTGTCCTGGTTGAGGGCGGCGGCAATGGTGCCGTGCATCCCCAAGGGATAGAGGTCGCGCACGGCTTCATTGGTCTGCTCGTGGACGTTCTCGCCCCATACGATCGCTTTTGTCGGCATTTTCATCTCCCAAAGCGCTTTAAATAGCATGTCCAAGGGGATTGAGAAGGCCCGATGAGATCTTGCCCGATGGAAACTACGGCTTGCGCCTCTTGCGCCCGGGCACGGTCTTGGCCTTGCCTGGTTTTGCCGGAGCTCCAGGAATGGCCGTTCCAGTGATGGATATCGGATCGCTGGCCGGGAACGTGTCTTCGAGGCCTTCCTCGAGTTCGTCTTCGGCGCTCGGCGCTTCGTGCCGCTCGTGTTCGAGCGAGCGGACAGCCGATGTCTTTATGACCGGCGACTTCGGCGCGGAATTCGACGGCATCGGCATTCTCCCTCGGCGTGCGGATGCAGAACGAGCGTGCCCTGCAAAACGTTCCGAGTTCAGACCGCCGCGTCGCGCGATCCCTCGGACAGCAAAGTAAAGACATAGTCCGAGAAGGAACGCCAGCATTCGACCCGGAAGGCGTCGTTACCCGTGCGCAGCAGCACGATCTCGGTCTTGCCCAGGATGGTGCGCGACGCTGCTCCCACCGGGAAGGCGTCGAGCGACAGGTCCTGCGGGCAGCCCGCATTGATCGCCGCCGCCGCTCCGGCACCCATCACTGATATCGCGATGTTGCGATGCGAGACGCCGACCGCCGAATGCAGCGCGGATACTTTGGCGCAATCGGCGAGCGGATCGTTGTCGGCCTCATCGATGACCAGCCATTCGTCGGGGCCGAGCCACAGAGCGGTGCGCCCGCCGTTCGCGGCAGCGGTTTTCGGCTTGTTCGGCAAGGTCACGCCGAGCGCCTTTGAAAGCGCTGCGACCGAAGCCTCCGGCGCCCGTAATGAAACGCGCTCGGCCGGCGGCAGCACCTCGACCTTGACGCTGGCGGCAGTGGTGCTGCGCCCAGCCAGCGCCGGACGGCGTTCGACCGAAGGCGATGCGGCCGGAGCCGTCTTTCTTGCAGCGGCCTTAGCCATTGAGGCGCCCTCCCGTCTCGTCGAAGAACACCATGCCGGTAACCTCCACTTCGATCACCCCGTTCGGCATCGGCACATAGAGGGTCTCGCCCATCCGGTCGCGGCCGCCGGCGACCAGCGCCAGAGCGATCGAGCGGCCGCAATTTTCCGACCAGTAGCTCGAGGTGACATGGCCGATCATCTTCATCGGGATCGCCTGCTTCGGGTCCTCGACGATCTGCGCGCCCTCTTCCAGCACCACCTTGGGATCCCTGGTCTTCAGGCCGACCAATTGCTTGCGGCCCTTGGCGACCAGATCTGGCCGCGTCAGGCCGCGGATGCCGACGAAGTCCGGCTTCTTCTTGCCGACCGCCCAATCGAGGCCGGCGTCGTTCGGCGTTACCGTGCCGTCGGTGTCCTGGCCGACGATGATGTAGCCCTTTTCGGCGCGCAGCACGTGCATCGCCTCGGTGCCATAAGCAGCCGCACCATGCTTCTGGCCTTCGGCCCACAGCGCTTCCCAGACCGCCTGGCCATAGTCGGCCGGCACGTTCACCTCGAAGCCGCGCTCGCCGGTGAACGACATGCGGAACAGCCGCGTCGGCACGCCGCAGATCTTGCCTTCGCGCACCGACATGTGCGGCAGCGCCTCGTCCGACATGTCGATGCCTTCGAGCAGCGGCGCGATGATGTCGCGCGACTTGGGTCCCTGCACCGCGATAACAGCCCATTGCTCGGTGATCGAGGTCAGCCAGACATTGAGATGCGGGAACTCGGTCTGGAGATAGTCCTCCATATGGTTCATGACGCGCGGCGCGCCGCCGGTCGTCGTCGTCACGTGGAAACGGTCGGGGGCCAGCCTGCCGACGACGCCGTCATCATAGATGAACCCGTCCTCGCGCAGCATGATGCCGTAGCGGCAGCGGCCGGGCTGCAGCTTCTCCCATGGGTTGGTGTAGAGCAGTTCCATGAATTTGGCCGCGTCCGGCCCGACCACTTCGATCTTGCCCAGCGTCGAGGCATCGAACAGGCCAGCCGTCTTGCGCACGGCGACGCATTCGCGGTCGACCGCCGCGTGCATGTCCTCGCCCGCCTTGGGGAAATACCAGGCGCGCTTCCACTGGCCGACATCCTCGAACATGGCACCTTGCGCCTCGGCCCAGGGATGGATCGCGGTTCTGCGTGTCGGGTCGAACAGCGGACCTCGCGCATGGCTGACGATCGCGCCGAAGGTGACCGGCGTATAGGGCGCCCGGAACGTGGTCAGGCCGACTTCCGGGATCGGCTTGCCCAGCGTCTCGGCGGCAATCGCCAAGCCGTGCATGTTGGAGGTTTTGCCCTGGTCGGTCGCCATGCCGTTGGTGGTGAAGCGCTTGACGTGCTCGATCGAGCGCATGCCTTCGTGCACCGCCTGGCGGATGTCCTTGGCGGTGACGTCGTTCTGGAAATCGACGAAGGCCTTCACCGTCGTATCCGACCCGGCGCCGGGCGCTGCACCCAGCATGCCGCGCGACCAGCTCTCCGAGGCGTCTACCTTCGGCTTGCTGCCCTTGGCGGTTTTGGCACCCGCATCCCTGGCCGCCTTGGCGCCTGCCGCATAGGCCTCATCGACCGTCGCAGACAGCCCGTCGGTGCCGTTGCAGGCGCCGACCGAGACGCAGTCCTGCGCATAGATGCCCGGCACGAAGCGCTTGGTCTCGTCGTTGAAGGCGACCTTTCCGCGCGACTGCGAGAACAGATGCACCGACGGCGTCCAGCCGGCCGACATCAGTATCGCATCGACCGCGATGGTGCGTTCGCCGCCGCCATTCTTCGGCTGCACGGTCATCGACGAGACCCTGAGCTTGCCGCCGGCGCGGATCACCGCGCGGCCGAAATTGACCTCGATGCCGAGCGCCCTCGCCTCGTCGATCACCGGTCCGGTCGGATTGTCGCGCAGATCGACGATCGCCGCCACGTTGACGCCGGCTTTCTTCAGGTCGATCGCCGCTGCATAGGCGGAATCATTGGCGGTGTAGACGCCGACATTCCTGCCGACGGCGACGCCATAGTGGTTGAGATAGGTGCGCGCGGCACCCGCCAGCATGATGCCGGGCCGGTCATTGTCGGCAAACACCATGTGGCGCTCGATCGCACCGGAGGCCAGCACCACGCGCTTGGCCCGGACCTGCCAAAGCCGCTCGCGCGCCAGATCGTGGCCGGGGGTCCTCAGATGTTCGCTGACACGCTCGACCAGCCCGATAAAATTCTGCGCATAGTAGCCGAACGCCGTCGTGCGCGACAGCACGCGGACATTGTCCATCGCGGCGAGCTTCGCCACGGCAGCTTGCGCCCAGGCAAAACCGTCCTGGCCGTCGATCTTCGCGCCGCTCTCGAAACGCAGGCTGCCGCCGAACTCGGCCTGCTCGTCGGCGAGGATGACGCGCACGCCGGTCTCGGCCGCCGCAAGTGCTGCCGCGATGCCTGCCGCACCGCCGCCCAGCACCAGCACGTCGCAATGCGCATAGCGCGATGAATAATGGTCGGGATCCGGCTGGTCCGGGGAAACGCCAAGACCGGCCGCGGCGCGGATCTTTGGCTCATAGAGCGTCTTCCACGCCGCTTTCGGCCACATGAAGGTCTTGTAGTAGAAGCCGGCCGAAAGCAGCGGCGAGGCGATATCGCTGACCGCACCGAGGTCGAAGGACAGTGACGGCCAGCGGTTCTGCGACTGCGCATCAAGCCCATCATAGAGCTCCTGCACGGTCGCCCGCACGTTCGGCGTCTTGCGTGCCGCGTCGCGCCTGATTTCGACCAGGGCGTTCGGCTCCTCGGCGCCCGCCGACAGGATGCCGCGCGGACGGTGGTACTTGAACGAACGGCCGACGAGATGGACGCCATTGGCGAGCAGCGCCGAGGCCAGCGTGTCGCCCTCGATGCCGGCATAGGACTGGCCATCGAAGCTGAACCGCGCGGTCTTGGCTTGGCCGAAGCGGCCAGCGCCGGGAATGCGGAACGCGCCGCTCATTTGGCAACCACTTCGTTGGAGTTTTTCGGCAGCTTGGTGGGTTTGGGCTCGCCGGCCTTGTAGGTCATGACGAATTTGTCGGTGACGGTGTCGCGTACGGCATTGAAGAAGCGCGCACAGCCATGCATGTGCCGCCAGCGCTCATAAATGATGCCCTTGGGGTTGGAGCGGATGAAGAAGAACTTTTCAAAATCGTCGTCGCTCTCGCCGGCCATATTGGCCGAGCGCGCGATGTGCGCCTCGCCAGCGTTGCGGAACTCGAGTTCCGGACGCTCTTCCTCGCAATAGGGGCAGCGGATGAGAAGCATTGTCCTGGTTCCTACAATTCGCCGTGGCCGACGTGGGCGCCCGCCGGTTGATCGCAAAGCTTCTGTCCCAAGGTCGCGAACGGTGCGACGAGCCGGATGCGCTCTTCCACGCTTGCAGCGGGACGAAACAGATCGCGGGACGCCATGTTGCCGAGGGTGAGCTGCACCGGATCGGTGGTGACCATGACTTGACGCGGCTGGAATGTCTCGGCCTCGTCGAGTCCTTCGGGTCGTCCCTCGAAGAACATCACCACTCTCTGGCCGCCACTCCAGACGCAGGCCAGCGTGCCGTCATCGACCGAAAACGGCCAGACGGTTTCGTTGCCGGTGCGGCTGATCGGCTGCGTGCGCACTTCGTCCGGCGAGGGAAAATGGAACATGCCCCGTTCCCCCGTCAGCACTTGTTCCCCCGCCAGCATCAGCGGCATCGCGACAGCCATCTGCGCCATCATCAGTGCGCCACCGCCGCCGCCGCCGCCTCGTCGATGAGCCGTCCGGTGCGGAAGCGCTCGATGGTGAAGGGCGCGTTGATCGGATGCGGATCGTCCCTGGCGATCGTATGGGCAAAGACATGGCCCGATCCCGGCGTCGCCTTGAAGCCGCCCGTGCCCCAGCCGCAATTGACATAGAGGCCGGGCACCGGCGTCTTGGCCAGGATCGGCGAGCGGTCGGGCGTGACGTCGACGATGCCGCCCCACGAGCGCAGCATCTTCATGCGCGTGAAGATCGGGAACATCTCGCAGATGGCGTCGAGCGTATGCTGCAATATGTGCAAGCCGCCGGTCTGCGAGTAGGAGACATACTGGTCGGTGCCGGCGCCGATCACCAGCTCGCCCTTGTCGGACTGCGAGATATAGGCGTGCACCGTGTTCGACATCACCACGCAGGGAACCACCGGCTTGACCGGTTCCGACACCAGCGCTTGCAGCGGATAGCTTTCCAGCGGCATGCGCACGCCGGCCATGTTCATGATGACGGAGGAATGGCCGGCGGCAACGACGCCCACCTTCTTGGCGCCGATGAAGCCGCGCGTCGTGTCGACGCCCATCACCGCGCCATTGGCCGCCCGCTTGACCCCGGTAACCTCGCAATTCTGGATAATGTGGACGCCGCGCGCCGAGGCGCCGCGCGCATAGCCCCAGGCAACGGCGTCATGACGGGCCGTGCCGCCGCGCCGCTGCAGCGACGCACCGACCACCGGATAGCGCGCCTCCTTGGAGGTGTTGAGCGGTGGGCAGAATTCCTTCGCCTGCTCCGGCGTCAGCCACTCATTGTCGATGCCGTTCAGCCGGTTGGCGTGAACGTGACGCTTCAGCACCTGCACGTCGTGCACATTGTGCGCGAGCATCATGACGCCCCGCGCCGAATACATGACGTTGTAATTGAGCTCCTGGCTGAGCCCGTCCCACAGCTTCAGCGCGTGGTCGTAGATGCCGGCGCTCTCGTCATAGAGATAGTTGGAGCGGATGATGGTGGTGTTGCGGCCGGTGTTGCCGCCGCCGAGCCAGCCCTTTTCCAGCACCGCGACATTGGTGATGCCGTGCACCGTGGCGAGGTAATAGGCGGTGGCCAGGCCATGGCCGCCGGCGCCGACGATGATGACGTCGTATTCTTTCCTGGGCTCAGGCGAGGACCACTGTTCCTCCCAGCCCTTGTGGCCGCGCATGGCTTCCCGGGCGATGGCGAATACCGAATATTTCTTCAACGTCCCAACCTCGCCCCAAAAAGGCTTCGCGAATGGCGGCCGGCGTTCGTTCGGTCCCGGCGCGCGAGGTGTATCACTAGCGAAACAGCGCTTCCACCCTTGCGCTGTTTGCGACGGCGCTTGCCGTTTTGCGCCGTGGTGAAAAAGACGCATCTGGTGCGTCGGCGCTTTCCAGCATCTTGGCACGTATCGGGTGGCTCGCCTTGCCTCGATCTGCGACCAAGCACCCCAACTGCCGGTCAGGCCGGCGCGAAGAAAAGGATGCAAAAATGTTCGCACTCGCAAACAAGATCGCCATCGTCACCGGCGCCAGTTCCGGCATCGGCCGGGCCTCGGCAAAACTCTTTGCCGAGGAAGGCGCCAAGGTCATCGTCGCCGCCCGCCGTCAGGCCGAGCTCGATACGCTCGTCGCCGAGATAGAAGACAATGATGGCGCGGCCATCGCGCTTGCCGGCGATGTCAGGGACGAAGCCTATGCAAAGGCCCTTGTCGATCTGGCGGTCGAAAAGTTCGGCGGGCTCGACATCGCCTTCAACAATGCCGGCGCCGTTGGCCGGATGGGGCCGATTTCGGACCTGCCGCTGGAGGGATGGCGCGAGACGCTCGACACCAACCTCACCAGCGCGTTTCTCGGCGCCAAATACCAGGTGCCGGCAATGATCGAGCGCGGCGGCGGTTCGCTGATCTTCACCTCCACCTTCGTTGGTCACACAGTCGGCATGCCCGGCATGACTAGTTATGCCGCGAGCAAGGCCGGCCTGATCGGACTGACACAGGTGCTGGCCGCCGAATACGGCCCGAAAGGCGTGCGGGTCAACGCGCTGCTGCCCGGCGGCACCGACACACCGGCGGCAACCTTCAAGACCCCGGAATCACGGGTTTTCGTCGAAGGCCTGCATGCTTTGAAGCGTATCGCGATGCCGGAGGAGATCGCCCGCTCGGCACTCTATCTCGCCTCCGACGCCTCGAGCTTCACCACCGGAGCGGCTCTGTTTGCCGATGGCGGCGTGTCGATCAACCGGACGTGAAGATTCCAGCGGCGGGATGCATGCTCATAACCGCCAGGCAAACGGCCGCTCTTGATTTTTCGCCGCGATTTGGCGATTCCGTTTATGTCCAAAAGCGGGTCTGGAACCATGATGCTGATCAGAACCTATGTGACTGCGAGTGCGATCGAAGGTGTCGGCGTGTTCGCCGCGGAGCCGATCAGGAAAGGCGCTTCGATCTGGCGGCTCGATCCGGATTTCGACCGGCTGATCCCCATGGACAAATACGAGACGGCACCCCCGCATCTCAGGGAGCTGCTCGACCGCTATGCCTATCCGAGCCCGGACCGGCCAGGTTTCCTGGTCTATGAAGTCGACAATGGCCGCTTCATGAACCATTCCAGCAATCCGAATACGGATTTTTCGCAATATGGCGGGGCCACCGCGACCCGCGACATCGCCGTGGGCGAGGAGATCACCTGCGACTACGGCGAGTTCTTCGAGGATTTCGAGCTGCTGCACCTCGCGACGGCCTAGTCGGCTCCTTATATCAAGGCAAACAGACGGCGGCTGGCCCCGCAAATTCATTTCCGCTGTGGACAGCGCGGCATGATTCTGCTATCAGCCGCCACAATTCGTGGTGTAAACCGCCGCGGAGGCTAGTGGCTATGGCCGCTTGCCTGTTGATATCAAACCCGAAAGACAGGATTGCCCGTGCAGGTACTCGTCCGCGACAATAACGTTGATCAGGCGCTTCGCGCTCTCAAGAAGAAGATGCAGCGCGAAGGCATTTTCCGTGAAATGAAGATGCGCGGTCACTACGAGAAGCCGTCCGAGAAGCGCGCCCGCGAAAAGGCTGAAGCCGTTCGCCGCGCCCGCAAGCTGGCCCGCAAGCGCGCCCAGCGCGAAGGCCTGCTGCCGATGACGCCGCGCCCGGTCGCTGCTGGCGCCGCCGGCGGTGCAGGTGGCGCTCCGCGTCCGCCGCGGTTCTAACGCCAATTTTTCGTCCTTTTCGAAGGATATCAGAGGTGGCGCGATGTGGAATCGCCGCCACCTTTTTGTTTGATGTGACCGGTCCGGAGGGGGAGCCGGACCTGAACGACGCGGCTTGAAGTGAGGACAGGGCAGACATGAACGCAACAAGCGTGGAGCGCGGGACCGCATTGCGTGGTTTCGCCCTGACAGCAGCCCTGCTCTCCGGACTGGCGCTTGCCGGCTGCCAAACGGCAGGCCCGACCGGTGAATTCAACAACATCGACAAGGCGCAAGGGTCGAGCGAGAACATTTCCTCGCTGTCGGGGGTCATCCAGCGCAATCCCCAGGATCCCGAAGGCTACAATGTGCGCGGCTCGGCCTATGGCCGTGGCGGTCAGTACCAGGCGGCGCTCAAGGATTTCAATCAAGCCATCCAGCTCAATCCGAATTTCTTCCAGGCCTATTCGAATCGCGCGCTCATCCAGCGCTTCCTCGGCAACCAGGAAGCCGCGCTGGCGGACTACAACCGTTCGATCCAGATCAACTCGAACTATGACGCCGCCTATATCGGCCGCGGCAATCTCTACCGCAAGGCGGGTCGCACCCAGGACGCCTTCAACGACTTTCAGAAGGCGATCCAGCTCGATACGACCGACGCGCGCGCCTACCACAATCGAGGCCTGATCTATCAGAGCCAGGGCCAGCACAAATTCGCCATCGAGGACTTCTCGACCGCCATCTCGCTGGCGCCGGACGCCGCCGAACCCTACAATGGCCGCGGCCTCTCCTATCTGGCGACCAACGACGAAGACAATGCCTTCTCCGATTTCAACATGGCGATCAAGCTCGACGGCAGGAATGCCGAGGCCTGGTCCAACCAGGCGCTGATCTATGAGCGGCGCGGCGACAAGGCGAAGGCCGCGAAATCCTATAAGGAAGCCGTTCGCCTCGACCCTACCTACCAGCCGGCCAAGGATGGCCTCGCCCGCGTCAGCTGATCTCGGTTTCGGCTTCCCATACAAATCCGCATGACATCCAAGTGCCGCGGGATTCTTTGCGTGTCCGAAAGGACGCACTTCGCAACCGCGCATTAACCCCGGCAGGAGGCTTTCGGCCCCTGCCTTGATCGCGCCAAGTTTTCGGCGGAACGGTCTACCCACCCAAGCCGTTGTTGAAAGTATTTTGCGAAAGGACCCTCCCATGATCAAGAAACTCGCCTGCGCCGCTGCCCTCGCCACGACGATGTTCGCGGTGGCTCCGGCCAGCGCCGGCAAGCTGCAACTCGGCACGCTCGATTGCACCATCGACGGCGGCACCGCTTATATCGTCGCTTCCAACAAGGGCGTGTCCTGTGTCTTCCGGCCTCATCATCACGGGCCGTCCGAGGTTTACACAGGCGTCATTTCCAAGATCGGCCTCGATGTCGGCCAGACGCATCAGGGCCAGCTCGTCTGGGCCGTGCTGGCTGCGACCCGGGACAGTGACGGAGGCGATCTCGCCGGCAGCTACTACGGTGTCAACGCCGAAGCGAGCGTGGTGACCGGCGGCGGCGCCAATCTGCTGGTTGGCGGCCTGGACAGCGCCTTCATGCTGGAGCCGCTCAGCGTCCAGGCGCAGACCGGCGTCAACCTTGCCGTGGCCGTGACCTCGCTCCAGTTGATCCATTCATTCAAGTGATTGCATGGAGCCGTGCGCTCCATGCCCCTCACTCCGCGGCGCGGAACCAGATAGGATGGTTCCGCGCCGTTTGATTTTGGAGGGGAACCATCATGCTGAAGACAGCCATAGCTGCCGCCATGTTCACCACGCTATCCGGAGCGGTGCAGGCGCAGGACCGAGGCATGGAAGTCGGTACGCTTGACTGCGCCATAGGCGGCGGCACCGGCTTCATCTTCGGCTCGAGCAAGGATCTGAGCTGCACCTTTAACCCCGCCGACAAAAGCTTCGCGCCGGAAGCCTATTTCGGCGCTGTCAACAAATACGGCCTCGACATCGGCACGACGAAGCAGACGGTCATGCAGTGGATCGTGCTGACGCCGCTGAAGAACATCTATGCACCGGGTGCGCTGGCCGGCGACTACATCGGCGCCAGCGCGGAGGTGACGGCCGCCGTCGGCGCCGGCGCCAATCTGCTGGTCGGCGGCTCCTCTCAGGCCTTCACCTTGCAGCCGCTCAGCTTGCAGACGCAGACCGGCATGAACCTCGCGATCGGCGTCAGCCAATTCCAGCTGCGCAGCACCGAGAACTGATCGCGCAACGAACCCGCAACCGGAAAGGCTGCCGCGCGAACGATCTTCAAAAAAACCGCTTGAGCTCAACCCCGGTTGAGGTTTTACAAGCCTGCCCCGAACGCCACAACGCCTCGATCCGGCGCTGTCGATTCGCATGGTCCTGCCGGAAACCCGTACTGGCTTCTGGCGTGCTGCGCTGGCGTCGAGATATGCAAGACAGGGGTGGAAATGACCGAGATCAGCACGAACAGGGTCGACTGGCGCTTATTGTGGGCAAGCGGCGACCTGGCGCGCTTCTGCTTCATCAGCCTCGGCATCCTGCTGCACGCCACCAACGAGACGATGGTGGCAACGGTGATGCCGGCCATGGTCGGCGAACTGGCGGGCGTACAGCTCGTCGGCTGGTCGCTGGCGATCTACGAACTCGGCGCCATCGTTGCCGGCGCAGCCGCCGGACGACTGGTGAGTTATGTCCCCTTGCGCACCAACATGGTGGTCGCCGCGCTGCTCTACGCAGCAGGCGCGCTGATATGCGCCACCTCGCCTTCCATGCCACTGTTCCTCGCCGGCCGCCTGATCGAAGGACTTGGCGGCGGTGCGCTGGTGTCGCTGGCCTTCGTCTCGGTCGAACGACTGTTCTCGCGCGCCATCTGGCCGCAGCTTTTCGGCATCATGTCGGCGATCTGGGGCGTCGCCGCCTTCAGCGGACCATTGCTCGGCGCGATCATGACCGAGCTGTTGTCATGGCGCTGGGCCTTCGGCATCTTTACTCTCGGCGGCACTGCCATGGCGCTGGCAAGCTTCATCGTGCTCGACACGCCGGAGGCGACGAAGCCCAGGACGAGCACGGGCAAGGCGCCGCCCTTCCCGTTCGCGGCTCTTGGCTGCCTAGCCGTCGCCGTGGTCCTGATTGCCTTGGCCGGCGTCGACATCGCCTTGCTGCGCTCTTCGCTGCTGATGGCCCTCGGCCTGATAGGCCTGGTGCTGTTCTTCACCATCGACGCGCTGAAGCCGCGTTCGCGGCTGTTTCCGGCGCGGCTGTTCTCGTGGCGCACGCCGGTCGGCGCCGGCATGACCATGGTTGCCGCCTTTTCGGTGGCGACCTGTTCCTTCGGCGTCTACGGGCCGCTGTTGCTGACCAGTCTTCACGACATTCCGCTGCTGACCACCGGCTACATCATCGCCGCCGAATCGATCGCCTGGTCGATCCTGTCGATCCTGGTCGCCAACGCGCCGCCGCAGCGCGAGCGGCTGATCATCGTCGGCGGCGCGGTGATGATCGCGGCCGGCATCGCAGGCTTTGCGTATGCGATACCGCTGGGCTCCATTCCGCTGATCCTGATCTGCGCCCTGCTGCAAGGCGGCGGCTTCGGCGTGGCCTGGCCCTTCCTCACGCGCGTCATCGTGGCCTCCGCGCCGGAGGGCGAGCAGACCATCGCCTCGGCGGCGGTGCCGACCATGCAACGCATCGGCTATGCCGTGGGCGCCGCACTCGCCGGCATCGTCGCCAACGCCAGCGGCTTTTCGCAAGGTCTGAACCACGACGCGGCGGCGAATGTCGCGTCGTGGTTGTTTCTTGCCTTCGTGCCGCTCGGCATTGTCGGCTGCCTCGCGGCCTTGCGAGTTTCCAGACCGCTTGGCCAGCCACGGGAAGCTATCGGCTAAAACCTGGCCTGCTCACTCGACCTCGCGCAGGCGGTAGCCAACGCCGGTCTCGGTGGTGATGTAGCGCGGCTGGTCGGGGCTCTTCTCGATCTTCTGCCTGAGCTGCCGCACATAGACCCTGAGATACTGCACGTCGGTCGAGTCGCCCCAGACCTGCTTCAACAGGAAATGATGGGTCAGCACCTTGCCGGCGTGCTGCACCAGCATGCGCAGGATGTCGTATTCCTTCGGCGAGAGCTTTACCTCCTTGCCCTCGACCTTGACGATGCGCTTGACCAGATCGACGCTGAGATCGCCGGTCTGGAAAATCGGCTTCTCGCCCTGCTGCTGGAACTTGTGGCGGAGCGCCACGCGAATGCGCGCCACCAGCTCATTCATGCCGAAAGGCTTGGTGACATAGTCGTCGGCGCCGAGTTCCAGGGCCTGGACGATGCCGGCCTCGTCGGTCCGGCTGGACAGGATGACCACTGGAATGTCGAGACCATCGTCGCGCCATTTGCGCAGCAGTTCATGGCCGCTCATGCCGGGCAGCCCAAGGTCGAGCAGGACGAGGTCCGGCTTCTCCGCCTCCATCAGCTCGATCGCCACCTTCGCGTTCGGCGCCTCGCTGACCGCATAACCTTGGCTGCCGAGCCCGACGCGCAGCAGCTTGCGGATCGGCGGCTCGTCATCGACGACCAATATTCTGACGTTCGAGTTTGTCATGCCAGGTCACCCACATCGTGGTCGTCGGTATTCGAAGCGTCGAAATTGGGCGGATTTGCCGGCCTGGGCATTTTGATGGTGAACACCGCGCCCGAACCGTCGGTCCGGTTTGCCGCCATGATCGTGCCACCCATCGCTTCGACGAAGCCGCGGCAGATCGACAGGCCGAGCCCCGTACCGGCGCGGATCTGGTCGCCCTTGCGCACTCGATAGAACGTGTCGAAAATCCGTTCCAGATCGCCGGGAGGAATGCCTGGCCCTTCATCCATGATTTGCAGCAGGACGGAGCCATTGTCGGTCCAACCCTGCATGCGAATCGTCGAGCCTGCCGGGGCATATTTCGCCGCATTGTCTAGAAGATTGAACAACGCTTGCTCGAACAGCACCGGGTCGACCTTCAACATCGGCAAATCCTTGGGGATGTCGGTCTCGATCTTGTGCTCGCCAATGATTTTCCTGGCCCTTTGCAAGGCGGAGCCGACGATGTCGCCGACATAGTGAAAGGCGTAGTTCGGCTCCATCGCGCCGGACTCGATCTTGGTCATGTCGAGCAGATTGGCGATGAAGCGGTTCAACCGCTCGGATTCGTCCAGCACCGTCGACAGCAGTTCGGCCCGGTCCGGTTCGGGAAGCGCGACTGAAAAATCCCGCAGCGTGCCAGCCGCGCCCATGATGGCAGCGAGCGGCGTTTTCAGATCATGGGAAATGGAGGTGAGCAGCGCCGAGCGCAGCCTGTCCGCCTCAGCGGCGAGCTTGGCACGGTCGACGTCGGCAACCAATTGAATACGCTCGATGGCGACCGCCGCCTGGTCGGCCAGTGCGTCAAGCAGCCGCTGCTGCTCGGGCGTCAGCAGCGGACCCTGCTTGTCGTTGTCGAGGCCGACGACCCCTATGGCCGTGCGCCCCGTCCGTAAGGGCAAATAGAGGCGCTTGGCGCCCGGAAGCGTGTCGGCGCCGCGACCCGCGGCACGATTGTGCTCCCAGGCCCAGCGGGCGGCGGCGATGTCGGCCTCGGCCAGCGTGTCGTCGGGCGGATAGCCGGCCTTGACGGTGATGGTCCCGTCTTCCGGCAAAAGCAGCACCACCCGCAGCTTCAGCATCGAGGCGATCTGGAAGGCCGTGGCCCAAAGGACGTCGTCGAGCGTGCCGGCGCCGGCGAGCTTCTTTGAAAAGAGGTAGATGTCTTCCGTGGCCCGCGCCCGCGAGCGGGCGGCGACCGCCTGGCGCTGCACGCGCGCCGTCAGATTGCTGGCGATGACCGCAACGACGAGAAAGACGCCAAGCGCGACGATGCTCTCCGGATCCCGGATCGTCAGCGTATAACGAGGCTCCAGGAAGAAATAATTGAAAGCAAGGGCGCTGGCGAAACAAGCGTACAGAGCCGGCCACAGACCGCCGGTTACCGCCGATGCCAGTACGCCGATGAGAAGAATGATCGCCAGGTTGCGAACGTCGAGAAACTGGTCGAGAACGACGGCGAAGGCGAGCGAACCGATGACAAAGGCCGTGGCCTTGAGATAGGGCCAGATCTCGAACTGCCACTGCTCGTCCGCCGCCTTGACACTCCTCGACGTCACCTCGGCGTTGCGTTCGGTTCCTGAAATGACATGGACGCTGATGTCACCGGCGTTGCGGATGAGATCGTAGGTGAGCGAGCCTTCGATCAATTCCCGCCAGCGCGACCGGGTCGGCCTGCCGACCACGATATGGGTGAAATTGTTCGCCGTCGCATGGCGAACAATGTCCTGCGCGATGTTCTGACCGGGAATGGTGGTCACCTCGGCGCCGAGCTGTTCGGCAAGCCGCAGGTTCGTAGCGAGCCGATCCTTGTCCGCTTCGGGCATGCTGGCCGAGCGAGGGCTGTCGACATGCAGCGCCGTCCACGGGGCACGGAGCCGGTCGGCCAACCTGCGCGCGTAGCGAATACGCGCCGCCCCGCCCGGACGCGCGTCGACGCAGACGAGTACCCTTTCCCCCGCGGCCCACGGTCCAGGAATGGCGTGGGCCTGCATATGGATCAGCAACTGGTCGTCGACGCGCTGCGCGGTGCGGCGCAGCGCCAGCTCCCTGAGCGCCGTCAGATTGCCCGGCGAGAAATAGTTCTCGATCGCGCGCTGCGCGGTGTTGGGGAAATAGACCTTGCCTTCCTCGAGCCGCTTGATCAGGTCGTCGGGAGTGAGATCGATGATCTCGACATCGTCGGCCTGGTCGATGATGGAATCGGGAACCGTCTCGCGAACCCTGACCTTGGTGATCTGGGCGACAACGTCGTTCAGGCTTTCGACATGCTGGATGTTGAGCGTCGTGTAGACGTCGATGCCGTGCGTCAGGATTTCCTGGACGTCGAGATAGCGCTTGGGATGGCGGCTGCCGGGCGCATTGGTGTGGGCGAGTTCGTCGACAAGAACCAGCGCCGGGCGCCGGGCGAGGATGGCGTCGATGTCCATCTCGTCGAGGATGCGCCCCTTGTAGTCGACCTTGCGGCGGGCAATGACCTCATAACCCTCGACCAGGGCCAGTGTCTCCTTGCGCCCATGCGTCTCGACGACACCGATCACCACATCCACGCCGTCGGTCATCCTGGCGCGGCCCGACATCAGCATCTCATAGGTCTTGCCTACGCCGGGAGCGGCACCCAGGAATATCCGCAGCCGGCCGCGACCTTCCCGCTCGGCATGGTCAAGCAGTGCGTCGGGAGAAGGTCTGGCGTCGTTGTTTCTGTCGTCCGGCATCGGGACCGATCATGGATGGCGCCGGAGATACTGTCGATCCCCAGCCCGCACCATTCACTGTTTCGCGGCGTCCAGCGCAAGGTTGAGACCGAGCACATTGACCACCGGTTCGCCCATGAAGCCGAGTTCCCTGCCCTCGACCTGACTGTCGACAAGCGCCTTGACCTTGGCTTCATCGATCCCCCTGGCCTTGGCCACCCTGGCGACCTGGAAGTAGGCTGCTTTGGGACTGATATCGGGATCGAGGCCACTGCCGGACGTCGTCACCAGGTCCATCGGGACGGGCTGGTTCGGATTCTCCGCCTTCAGTCTTTCCGCATCGCCCTTGATGCGGTCGATCAGCTTGGGATTGGTCGGGCCGAGATTGCTGCCGCTCGAGGCGGCGGCGTTGTAGCCGTCGCCGGCGGCCGAGGGGCGGCCATGGAAATACTTGTCGCTGGCAAAGCCCTGGCCGATCAGTTCGGAGCCGATAACCTTGCCATCCTTCTCGATCAGGCTGCCATTGGCCTGGCGCGGGAAGATCGCCTGGGCGATGCCGGTCATGCCGATCGGATAGATCAGGCCGGTCAGGACCGTGAAGAAGACGATCATGATGATCGCGGGTCTTAGCTGGGTGAGCATGGAGATGTTCCTCAAAGCAATTCCAGGAAAAGTGTGAAGCGGTTTTCCGTCCGGAATTGCGTTAAAACAAAGAGTTAAGCGAGGCCAAGCGCGGTGACGATCATGTCGATCGCCTTGATGCCGACGAACGGCACGATGAGGCCGCCGAGGCCGTAGACGAGAAGATTGCGGCTGAGCAGCGCGCCGGCGCCAATGGCGCGGTATTTGACGCCCTTCAGCGACAGCGGGATCAGCGCGATGATGATCAGTGCGTTGAAGATGATGGCCGACAGGATGGCGCTTTGCGGCGTCGCCAGATGCATGACGTTGAGTGCCTGCAGCGGGCCGGTCGTCTGTCCCGGTGCGACGTAGAAGACGGCGAACATCGCCGGAATGATGGCGAAATACTTGGCCACGTCGTTGGCGATCGAGAAGGTCGTCAGCGAACCTCGCGTCATCAAGAGCGCCTTGCCGATCTCGACGATCTCGATGAGCTTGGTCGGATCGCTGTCGAGATCGATCATGTTGCCGGCCTCGCGGGCGGCAACCGTGCCGGTGTTCATGGCGACGCCGACATCGGCTTGTGCAAGGGCGGGTGCATCGTTGGTGCCGTCGCCGCACATGGCCACCAGCTTGCCCTTGGCCTGTTCGTCGCGGATCAGCTTCAGCTTGTCCTCCGGTGTGGCCTGCGCGAGGAAGTCGTCGACGCCGGCTTCCGCGGCGATCGCCGCCGCCGTCATCGGATTGTCGCCGGTGATCATCACCGTGCGGATGCCCATGCGGCGCAGTTCGGTGAAACGCTCGCTGATGCCGCCCTTGACGATGTCCTTGAGGTGGACGACGCCGAGCAGGCGCCCGTCGCGTTCGACCGCCAGCGGCGTGCCGCCGGACTTGGCGATCTCGTCGGCGATGGACTGGAGATCGCGGATGGATTCGCTGCTTGGGCGCGTGCCATGGGCGGCGGCTGCCGACTGGTTGACATGGGCAAGCACGGAATCGACGGCGCCCTTGCGCACCGATGAACCATCGATGTCGACGCCGCTCATACGGGTCTGCGCTGTGAAGGGCACGAAAGTGGCGTGCAGCGTTGCCATGTCGCGGGCGCGGATGGCGTATTTCTCCTTGGCCAGCACGACGATGGAGCGGCCTTCCGGCGTCTCGTCAGCGAGCGAGGCAAGCTGGGCCGCGTCGGCCAGTTCCTGTTCGGTGACGCCCTTGACCGGGCGAAACTGCGTCGCCTGGCGGTTGCCTAGTGTGATCGTGCCGGTCTTGTCGAGCAGCAGCGTGTCGACGTCGCCTGCGGCTTCCACGGCGCGGCCCGACATGGCCAGCACGTTGAATCGCACCAGACGGTCCATACCGGCGATGCCGATGGCCGAAAGCAGCGCGCCGATCGTGGTCGGGATCAAGGTGACGAACAGCGCCACCAGAACGGTCACCGAGATATAGCCGCCCGAGTAGGAGGCAAAACTCGGGATCGTCGCGGTGGCCAGCACGAAGATCAGCGTCATGCCGACGAGCAGGATGTTGAGCGCGATCTCGTTCGGCGTCTTCTGGCGCTCGGCACCTTCGACCAGTGAGATCATGCGGTCGAGGAAGGTATGGCCGGAGGCGGCGGTGATGCGGACGCGGACCCAGTCGGACAGCACCTGGGTGCCACCGGTGACCGCCGAACGGTCGCCACCGGATTCGCGAATGACCGGCGCGGATTCGCCCGTGATCGCAGCCTCGTTGACCGAAGCAACGCCTTCGATCACTTCGCCGTCGGACGGGATGATGTCGCCGGCCTCGACCAGCACGGCATCGCCGATCTTGAGGCTGGTGCCGGGCACGAGTTTGTATTTGGTGCGGTCTTCACCGGTCAAAAGCTTGGCCTGGGTCTCGGTGCGTGCCTTGCGCAGCGAATCCGCCTGCGCCTTGCCGCGGCCTTCTGCGACCGCTTCGGCGAAGTTGGCGAACAGCACGGTAAACCAAAGCCAGATGATGATCTGCAGCGTGAAGCCGAGATTGCCGCCTCCGGTGACCAGGTCCTTGACGAACAGCACCGTGGTGAGCGCCGAGACGACGGCAACGACGAACATCACCGGGTTCCTGGCCAGCGTGCGCGGATCGAGCTTGCGGAAGGCGCCGCCAATGGCGGGAACCAAGATGCGGGCATCCATGATGCTGGCTGATTTCGAGTTGCTCATTTTGAAGCTCCGGCTTCGGTGTTGTTGGACGGCACCCGATGATTGGATGCCGAAAGGAAATGCGGCGGCCTGTAGGCCAGCAGCCAGAGGACGAGCATGACTGCCGCAAGGCCGAGAAACGTCGACAGGGTCGGGAAAGGAGGAGGTCTCTCCTCCTTTCCGTGATCGTCCCTGTGGCCGACCTTGCGGCGCATGGCATTGAACCAGGACATGACGGTCTCAGAAGGTCTGCCCGTGAGCCATCGCCAGGTGCTCGATGATCGGCCCGACGGCGAGCGCCGGGAAGAAGGTGAGGCCACCGACGATCAGGATGACGCCGACCAGCAGCCCGACGAACAGCGGGCCATCGGTCGGGAAGGTGCCGGCGGAAGCCGGAACCGTTTTCTTCGCCACCAGCGAGCCGGCAATGGCCAGCGCCGGGATGATGACCAGGAAGCGGCCCATCAGCATGCCGATGCCGATCGTGATGTTGTACCAGGGCGTGTTGCCGCTGAGGCCGCCAAAGGCCGAACCGTTGTTGGCCGCCGCCGAAGTGTAGGCATACAGAACCTCGGAGAAGCCGTGCGGGCCGGCATTGCCCATCGACGCCACGCCGGTCGGCAGCACGACGGCGATGGCCGTGAAGATCAGCATCGCCAGCGGCAGGCATAGTATGGCCAGCATAGCCATCTTGACCTCCTTGGCCTCGATCTTCTTGCCGAGATATTCGGGCGTGCGGCCGACCATCAGGCCGGCAATGAAGACGGCAACGACGATGTACATCAGGATGCCGTAGAGACCCGCGCCGACACCGCCGACGATGACTTCGCCAAGCTGCATGTTGATGATCGGGATCATGCCGCCGAGCGCGGTGAACGAGCCGTGCATGGCGTTCACCGCGCCGCAGGAAGCGGCCGTGGTGATGACGGCAAACAGCGCCGACAGGGCGGTGCCGAAACGCGTCTCCTTGCCCTCCATGTTGCCGCCGTCGATGCCCAGCGCATGCACCAGCGGGTTGCCGGCGGCTTCCGCCCAATAGCAGATGGCGACACCGGCGATGAACATGACGCCCATGGCCGAGAGGATCGCCCAGCCCTGGCGCTGGTTGCCGATCATGCGGCCGAAGACATTGGTCAAGGCGGCGCCGATGGCGAAGATCGACACCATCTGGATCAGGTTGGAGATCGCGTCGGGGTTCTCGAACGGGTGCGCGGCATTGGCGTTGAAGAAACCACCGCCATTGGTGCCGAGCATCTTGATGGCCACCTGCGAAGCGACCGGGCCGACGGCGATGGTCTGTTGCGCGCCTTCCAGCGTCGTGGCGTTGACGTAGGCGCCGAGCGTCTGCGGCATGCCGAGCCAGACATAGACCAGCGTCAGCACGATGCAGAACGGCAGAAGCAGATAGAGTGTGGAGCGGGTCATATCGACCCAGAAATTGCCGATCGACTTGCCGGAGGCCCGTGCAAAGCCGCGGATCAGCGCGATGGCGATGGCAATGCCGGTGGCCGCCGAAACGAAGTTCTGCACCGTCAGCCCGGCCATCTGCACGAGATAGGACATCGTGCTCTCGCCACCATAGTTCTGCCAGTTGGTGTTGGTCATGAAGCTGGCGGCGGTGTCGAAGGCCAGCCCTGGTTCAACCGCTGTCATGCCGGCAGGATTGTAAGGCAGGCTGCCCTGCAGACGCTGCAGGGCATAAAGCACCAGGAAGCCGGCGAGGTTGAAGAGCAGCAGGGCGACCGCGTAGGTGGTCCAGTGCTGTTCCTCGCGTTCGCTGGTTCCGCAGATACGATAAAGCCCGCGCTCAAGCGGGCGAAGGACCGGCGAAAGCAGCGTGCGGTCGCCGTTGAAGACGCGGTACATGTAGCCGCCGAGCGGCTTCACCAGCAATATGACGATCCCGCAATAGACCAGGATCTGTATCCAACCGTTCAGTGTCATGGCTGTGGGCTTTCCGTGCCTTCAGAAGCGTTCTGGACGAACGAGGGCGTATGTCAGATAGGCGAGCAGGAACAGCGTAACGCCGCCACCGAGAATATAGTCGATGATCATTTTTTCAGCCTCGCTCTAGAGCGCGTCACAAGCTTTGATGTAGGCGAAACAAAAGGCGAAGAACAAAATTCCGATCCCGATAACAGCTATATCCATTGTGTTTATTCCTTTTGTTCTTTTGCACTTTGCGAATTTGACAGGAGAGTTCGCAATATATCGGAAGTGGCCCGTCGCATCTTTGGCGACGGAACCGGTTGTGTTTCTGAAAGGAATATGGACCCGATCGCCATAAAGGTTCGAGACAGGGCGCAGTGGAAAGAAATAGGAATGTCATAAAGATTTTTGCGCGGGCTCTTCCCAACACTCCACCCAGGGATTTTCGCCCAAGGCACACGGCCAACCACAGGATTGCGATTTCCTTGCGAGCTGCCGGAAACGGGAAAGCCCGGCTGGGGGCCAGCCGGGCTTTCTATGGTGGTGTGGCTTCAGCCGCCACGGGGAACATCAATCTTCAGGCGGCGTAGCCGCCATAACCACGCGCAACGGCGTGCACGCCCGCCACCGGCTCGAGGTCCGGCCACAGGATGCCCGCGGCTTGCGCGAATTCGAGCAACGCCCGGCGCGCCTGCTCGACGCTCACATAACCTGGAACGGCCAGATCACATGCCTTCACCGCATTTCGGTAGAGCGGGCCGCGGCGGGAGGTGGTCCAATTGGTGAGGAAATCGTGCATTTCGGCCAGCGAGGCAATCTCGCGCTTGAAGCCGAGGCCGACCGACAGTGCGACCGGTGAATGAAACAGCTTGTCGTGCATGAAGCGGGCTCCTGGTTTTTTCGCGCGCTTGGAGAGATATCCGGGCGGGTCCGCGAACGGGACGCCGTGAAACGCGCGGAGCGGCAGGAGGTTCCAGACTTAGGTCTTGGCGGTTTTTTGTGCCTGGTCGGCGAAATCATCAATTTTACAGCGCAACTGTCGGGTGCCGGACGCTCAACGGCTCCGCAGCCCGCTTGGCGACGGCAGGCTTTCCAAAATCCCGAAGGAACCATCGAGATCGCTTGCCGCCTTGAGGCTTACGCCTTCTTCACGAACTCGGTCTTGAGCACCAGGCCTTTCACTTGCTTGGTGTTGCATTCGATCTCGCCGGGATTGCCGTTCAGCCGGATGGCCTTCACCAACGTGCCGCGCTTGATCGTCTCCGAAGTGCCTTTGACTTTGAGGTCTTTGATCAGCGTGACGGAATCGCCGTCATTCAATTGAGCGCCATTGCTGTCGCGCACGATTACATCGTTCGGCATGCCATCTCCTGTGATTTGGATCCCACTACCAGATCAGGTGAGAATCCCAAAACCGATGACGACCGCCGACAACCTGCTCGATCTCCGCCACCATGCGTGAATCCATCGCCTGCCGCATCTCGGCTTCCGGTCTGCGCCATCTAGCGGATGGTATTTCGATAGCTACGCCCGCTTGTCGTCCGGATGGCCAAGCTCGCAGAACCACCCGCCCAGATACTTCACCGATGGCGCCTTGGGATCCGGAATCTGCGTCTTCGCCTCGACCGCTGCGCGGAACGGCTCGGCACTATCCTGCGGAGAAAACCCCAGATGGTTGGCGCCGCTGTTGTCGACCGTTTTCACCTTGTTGTCGGAAAGGCCGAAGGAGATCGTATGGCCGACGCGCGGCGCGGTGAGAGCTGCCTCGACCAGACGCACACAGTCGGCGAAGGAGAGGTATGACCACAGCATGCGACGGTCCGCCGGTTCGGGGAAGGATGAAAAGATGCGCAGGCACGCCGTCTCGATGCCGAACTTGTCCCAGTAAAGCCGGCTCAGGCTCTCGACGAAGTTCTTCGACACGCCATAGAGGCTGTCGGGACGGACCGGCACGTCGACGCCGATATGCGCCTCGACCTCGTGATAGCCGACGGCATGTACGGAGGAGGCATAGATGACTCGTTTCACGCCGTGTTTCCGGGCGCCCTCGTAGATGTGATAGGAGCCGCGGATGCTGGAGTCCAGGATGGTTTGCCATTCGCATTCGAGTGGTGCGCCGCCGAAATGCACGATCGCGTCGCAATCCTTGGTGGCGGCAATCGTCGCCTCCATATCAGCGAGGTCGAAGACCGCTTCTTCCTCGTGTAGAGCAAGATCGCCGAACGGTTCGCGGCCTGCCAGGCGGATCGTTTTTGCCAGCGGCACCAGCCCCTTTCGCAGTTCCGAACCGAGGCGGCCGGCTGCGCCGGTGATCAGGATGCGTTCGTAATGCGGCATGATCTACTCCACTTGCGCGACGGCGGCGTTGATGCGCGCGATCGCTTCGGTCAGCACCTCTTCGCCGGTCGCGGTCGAGATGCGGAAATAGGGTGAAAGTCCATAGGCGGCGCCCGGCACCGAGGCCACGCGCCCTTCGTTCAGGAGATAATTCGCCACTGCCGTGTCGTCATCGAGCACGACGCCTTTTGGGGTCCTGCGGCCGATCAGGCTGGCGCAGCCGATATAGGCATAGAAGGCGCCTTCCGGTGGCGAAAGCGTAAGACCGTTGATTCGCCTGATGCCGTCGACGACGAGATCGCGGCGCGCCTCGAACGCCTGCCGAAAGCGTGCCACCTCGTCCTGGGGGCCGTTGAGCGCGGCCACCGTCGCCGCTTGCGCGATCGAGCAGACGGACGTGCAGGACTGGCTCTGGATGGTCGCCATCGCCCTGGTGAGCGGCGCCGGCCCGGCGGCATAGCCGACACGCCACCCGGTCATCGCATAGGATTTGGAGACGCCGTTGACGATCAGGGTGCGGTCCCTGAGTTCCGGGCAAGCCTTGCCGAAGGAGACGAAGTCGCGTCCGTCGAACAGGATGTGCTCGTAAATCTCGTCGGAAAGCACCAGCACCTGCGGATGCCTTGCCAAAACCGCTCCGAGTGCCCGCAGGTCCGATTGCGAATATATGGCGCCGGAGGGGTTGCCGGGCATGTTGAGGAACAGCCATTTCGTCCTTGGCGTGATGGCTTTTTCGAGCAGCTCCGGCGTCAGCCGGAAGCCCGAAGTTTCCGGGCACTCGATAACGACAGGCGTGCCGCCGAGCAGCTTCACCATCTCGGGATAGGAGACGAAGTAGGGCGCCGGCAGGATCGCTTCGTCACCAGACTCCAGCGTCGCCATCAGCGCGTTGAAGATGATCTGCTTGGCGCCATTGGCCACGACGACGTCGTCCGCCGTGTAGTCCAGTCCGTTTTCGCGGCGGAACTTGCCGGCCACGGCTTCGCGCACCTCGGCCGTGCCGGCGGCACCCGTGTATAGCGTCTGGCCGGCCTTCGCGGCGAAATGCGCCGCTTCGATGATGTGGCTCGGTGTCGGGAAATCCGGCTCGCCCAAGCCAAGATCGATCACGTCGACGCCCTTGGCGCGCAGGGCCTTGGCTGCTTGCGAAGCAGCCATGGACGCCGAAGGCTTCACCGCAGACAGGCGCGAGGCAATGTAGCTCATTTGCCGTTCTCCGAAATGTATTCCTTGGAGCGGTCGTTCGCCCGCGCCTCGGTGCTGCGCTTGGACGGATCGCCATAGCCGCCGCCGCCCGGCAATTGGAGGATCAGCCGACGGCCGGCCGGAACATGCTGCCAACCTTTGGGTCGCATCTGCGTGCCATCGTCCAGCCTGACCACGCCGGCCACTCCAGGCCCGCCGCCGTTGCGCCCGTGGGCGGGATGATTGACGCGGTCGAACATGGCCGAAAAGTCGAATTCATGGCCCTCGATCGCCTCGATTTCGATAACCTGCCCGAGCCCGCCGCGGAACTCGCCGTCGCCGCCGGAATCGGGCCGCAGCTCCTTGCGCCAGATGACGATCGGGCCGGTGTGCTCCGTTGCCTCGATCGGCATCGTATGGACGCCGGAGGGGAAGGCCGTCGCCGACAATCCGTCGAGGCCGGGGCGCGCGCCCATGCCGCCGGAATTGAACATCAGCACCTCGGCGCGGCGGCCCGAACCGCCGGAGACCGGCCGAACCGAGATATGGATGTTCCACAGTGCGCCGGCGCCCTCGGCAAGAATCTTGCCGGGCATCGCCTTGGCGATCGCGCCGAGCACCAGATCGGGAACCATGTGGCCGAAGATGTGCCTGAGCGCCACCGGCGCCGGCCGCACGGCGTTCAGGATGTTGACCGGAGACGACACGGTGAAGAAGGCGAGCGACGCGGCATTGTTAGGAATATCGGGCGCCACCACGCATTTCAACGCGTAGCAGGCATAGGCCTTGCTGTAGATGATCGGGCAGTTGATGCCCCATCGGCTCATCGGGTCGGTACCGGTGAAATCGACCTCGACGCCGGCGTCCCGAACCGTGACGGTCGCCGCGAGCTTCACCGGCTTGTCGTAGCCGTCGGTCACCAGCGCGTTCGACCAGCTGCCTTTGGGCATCGCCTTGATGCGTTCGACCATGGCGTCGCGGGTGCGCGAGAAGATGAACTCGCCAAGCCCGTCCAGCGATGCCAGGCCGATCTCCTTCATCATGTCGACGAGGCGTCGGTGGCCGACTTCGTTGCAGGCGGCGAGCGAATAGAAATCGCCGACGACCTGGTTCGGCTCGCGGACGTTGGCGCGCAGGATCCTGACGAGATCGAAATTGACCTTGCCCTTCTCCGCGAACTTCATGATCGGGATCTGGATACCTTCCTCGTAGACCGACTTGCCGTCAGCGCCGAAGCCGCGCCCACCGACATCGACCACATGCGCAGTGCAGGCGAAGAACGCAACCAATTCGCCGTTCAGGAACGACGGCGACACCATGGTGATGTCGTGCAGGTGGCCCGTGCCCAACCAGGGGTCATTGGTGACGTAGGTGTCGCCCTCGAACATGGTTTCGCGCGGGATTTCATTCATGAAATGCAGCACCGCCTCGGCCATGGTGTTGACATGGCCGGGCGTTCCCGTCACCGCCTGTGCCAGCATCTGGCCGCGGGGATCGAACACGCCCGCCGACAGGTCGCCGGATTCGCGCACCGATGTCGAGAAAGCCGTGCGCAGCAAGGTGAGGGCCTGCTCCTCGACCACCGAGATCAACCGGTTCCACATAACCTGCATGCGGATTTCACTGATGTCGCTCATGCCTGGCTGCCTTTGCGGATCAGAAGGATTGCGCCGTCGCTCTGGATGACGGCGTCGAAGCTCGTGGTGACGACGGTGGACGTCTCGCGTTCGACGATGATGACCGGGCCCGCCACCCGATCGCCGGTGCACAGCCCCTCCCGTTCGACGATGCCATAGGTCCGTGGCGCACCGCTGGCCGGATCGAACACCGCGCGGCTTGTTGCCGGCTGAGTGGTCCGCTTGCCGGTGATCAGCTCGTGCCTGGCGACAGCAGGCCGGACATCCGTCGCCTTCACGGACCAGGTGACGATCTCGATTTCCAGGCCGCCAAGTCCTTCGATGGCGCGGCCGAAGAAGCGTTGGTAATTCGCCTGGAACAAATCCTCGAGCGTGGTTGCGGCATCGTTGCCGAACGGCTTGTCCGGCAGCGGCACGGGGATTTCCCAGCCCTGGCCGGCGTAGCGCATGAAGGCGGTGATTTCGCATGTGATCGTACCGTTGGCCCCTGCCCGCACGAAGCTTTCGGCTGACACTTTGAGGTCGTCGAGCAAAGCATTGGCCTCGGCCGGCTTGAACTGCGACAGCCGCGTCAGCCGGGATGCCAGGGCTTCGTAGCCGAACGGAGCCTTGAGGAAGCCGATCGCCGATCCGACGCCCGCGCCCTTGGGGACGATGCACTGGTCGATACCGAGTTTCTCGCAAAGCCTCGCGGCGTGAAGCGGGGCCGCGCCACCGAAGGCGATCATCACGTTGTCGGAAATGTTTTTGCCGTTTTCGACGGCATGGACGCGGGCGGCATTGGCCATGTTCTCGTCCACCACCTCGCAGATGCCGAAGGCCGTCGCCATGGCATCGAGCGACAGGCGTTCGCCGACATCGCGCAGGATCGCCTGTTCGGATGCGGACGTGTCCAGCCTGATGGCGCCGCCGGCGAAATTGTCGGGATCGAGCTTGCCGAGCACCAGGTCGGCATCTGTGATGGCCGGGCGCCTGCCGCCGCGGCCGTAGCAGGCCGGGCCAGGTTCCGATCCGGCACTTTCGGGACCGGTCTGGATGCGGCCCATGGCGTCGACCCAGGCGATCGAGCCGCCGCCGGCGCCGATCTCGATCATCTCGATCACGGGAATGGAGATCGGCATGCCGGAACCTTTGCAGAAGCGATAGGTACGCGCCACTTCGAAGGTTCTGGCGGTGCGTGGCGCATAATCCTCGATCAGGCAGATCTTTGCAGTGGTGCCGCCCATGTCATAGGAGACGACCTTTTCCAGGCCGAATCGCCTGGCGATGTCGGCGGCGAAGATGGCGCCGCCGGCCGGGCCGGACTCGACGAGGCGCACGGGAAATTCCGAGGCCGTCTCCACCGAGATCAGACCGCCGCCCGAATGGATCATGAAGACCGGGCACTCGGCGCCCATCTCCTTCAAGCGGGTCTGGAAACGCGCGAGATAGTCCGCCATCTGCGGCCGCACATAGGCGTTGGCGCAGACCGTGTTGAAGCGTTCGAACTCGCGCATCTGCGGCGAGACTTCGGCGCTGATCGAAATCGGGATGGCAAGCTTGCGGGACAGGATAGCGCGTGCCCGGCGCTCATGATCAGGGTTGGTGTAGGCGTGGATAAAGCCGATCGCCACGGAGCCGAAGCCGCCGGCCGCGATCCGGTCGGCAATGCCTTCCAGGGCGGCTTCGTCGAGCGGCTGAAGCTCCTGGCCTTCCGCGCCGATCCGGCCCTTTACCGTGAAACGGTGCTCGCGCGGGATTAGCGGCGCCGGCAGCTGCAGGTCGAGGTCATACTGCTCGAAGCGGTTTTCCGTGCGCATCTCGATGACATCGCGGAACCCCTCGGTGGTGACCAGCACGGTCTTGGCGCCACGGCGTTCGATGAGCGCATTCGTCGCCAGTGTCGTGCCGTGGATGATGATGCCGATCTCGGCAAGCGCGATACCGGCATCGCGCGTGACGACGGCAATGCCGTCCAGGATCGCCTGCTCGGGCGCCGCATAATTGGTCAACACCTTGGTGGAGAAGATCGTTCCCCTGAGGTCGAGCGCGACGTCGGTGAACGTGCCGCCGATGTCCGCGCCGAGACGGATGTCGTCTTTGGAGGTCATGCCTTGGCCTTCTGGGAAGCGAGCGCGGCGTCACGCATCTGGGAAAGGGTCTGTCGGGGCGTCAGCGCTTCGGGAGATATGGCGATGTCGAGGACCGCTCCCGTCACGGATCCGAGCGCCCGATCGAACGCCGCCGCGAAATCGCGCGTCGCCTCGACCCGCTCGGCATGGAAGCCATAGGCCTTTGCCAGTGTCACGAAATCAGGGTTTTCGAGCGACGTGGCCGAAACGCGCGCCGGATAGTGGCGCTCCTGATGGGCGCGGATCGTGCCGTAGATGCCGTTGTTGAGGATCAGCACGATCGGCTGCGCGCCAGCCTGCATGGCGGTTCCGAGTTCCTGGCAATTCATCTGGAAGTCGCCGTCGCCGGCAAAGCAGACGACCGTGCGTTCTGGAAACGCAACCTTGGCGGCAATTGCCGCCGGCAGGCCGTAGCCCATGGCGCCAGACTGCGGGGCGAGCAGCCGTGCGTCCGGCCCGAACTTGAAGAACTTGTTCGGCCAGACGGTGAAATTGCCGGCGCCGTTGGTGAGAATGACGTCGGCAGGCAGGTTTTCGCGCAGCCAGGCGCTGACCTCCACCATGTCCACCGGGCCGGGCTGGACGGGCGCGCCGAATGTCCCTTCATAGGCTTTGCGGGCCGTCGCGCGCCAGTCCGCCCAGCCGCCTTTGACGGGCGTCAACGCCCGGGCAAAAGCGTTCGGCCCGGCATGGATACCGATGGCCGGCACATAGATCTTGCCGATCTCCCGATCGGAGCCATGGACATGGATCAGTTTCTGGCGCGGCAACGGCACGGACAGCAGCGTATAGCCGTCCGTGGTCATCTCGCCGAAACGCACATTGACGGCCAGGATCACGTCGGCGTCGCGGAGCAGGGCTTTGACATGCGCCACCATGCCGACGCCGGCCTCGCCGACAAAGACCGGCGAATGGTTGTCGAACTGGTCCTGATAGCGAAAGGCCGCCACGACAGGGATGTCGGAAACCTCTGCGAAAGCCTGTAGCGCCGCGCGTCCGTCCACGGTCCAGTTGGCGCCGCCCATGAGCAGGACCGGCCTCTCGGCCTTGGCCAGCAGCCTGAAGGCCGAAGCGATCGCTTCCGGCGCCGGCGCCGGCTCGAAAATGGCCACCGGTGCGCTGAGCGGAGCCGCTTCGGTCATGGTGGTCAGCATGTCCTCGGGCAGCGCGACCACGACGGGACCAGGTCGTCCGGTCAATGCGGTCGTCCATGCCCGCGCCACAATCTCGGGCAGGCGCGCGACATCATCGATCTCGACCGCCCATTTGGCGACCGTGCCGAACACCGCCCGGCAGTCGATTTCCTGAAACGCTTCGCGGCCCTTCATGTCGGTGCCGACCTGGCCGACGAACAGGATCATCGGCGAACTGTCCTGCATGGCCGTGTGAACGCCGATGCTGGCGTTGGTGGCGCCTGGGCCGCGCGTCACGAAACAGATGCCTGGCGAGCCGGTAAGCTTGCCGTAGGCCGAGGCCATGAACGCCGCGCCGCCTTCATTGCGGCAAAGCGTGTAGTCCAGCTTTCCCTGCGTGTCGTGCAGCGCGTCCAGGACGGCCAGATAACTTTCTCCGGGCACGCCGAAGCTCCTGGTCGCGCCAAGCCCGATCAGGCACTCGACGAGAAGGCGGCCGCCATTGCGGATCATGCTTCGACATCCTCACTTTGGCGGCAGGTCGATCGAGCCTGCCTTCGGTTCATAGGTGCACGCAGGCGGTTCGGGGCGAAATCAAGAAATGCCGTCTATTCGAAAGTTTTTCTTTGCCGAACAGCGTGCACCAGCACGCCCGGATTCATCGTTCCCCGTGGATCGAATGCATCCTTGAGCCGCGCCATGAGTTCGCGCTCCAACGGACTGCGGTTTCGGTCGGCCGTGGCGACCTTGGCGCGGCCAAGTCCATGCTCGGCCGCGAAACTGCCGCCCATTTCCGTGGCGAGCGACGATAGCGCCTCGGCGAACCGCTCGGCCTTGCCGTCAAAGCCGGCGCGGCCTTCCGGCGGCGACAGATTGTAGTGGATGTTGCCGTCGCCGAGATGCCCGAACGGGTTTATCCGCACGCCGGCAAGAATGTCGTCGCAGATCTCTGCGCCGGCCTCGACGAAACGGGCGATAGCGCCCGGAGGCACCGAGATGTCGTGCTTCAGCTGCTCGCCTTCCAGCCTCTGTCCTTCCGGCTGCTCCTCTCGCAGCCGCCAGAATTGTGCGCGATGCGCGCCCGTCGCCGCCAATGCTCCGTCCAGCACCAGGCCTTGCTCCATCCCCCACTCCAGCGCCGAAGCCAGTATCTCGTCGAGTGGAACGCGGGGGGCGGCCGATGCCAGTTCGACCAGCACATAGACCTCGCCGCGCGCCTCCAACTGGTAGCCTAGGTCGGGCAGGTGTTTGAGGGCCAGTCCCAGCCCGATGTCGGAGAAGAACTCGAGGCCGGTCAGGAATTCCCCCGCCTCGCCCCGCAGAAAGGTGCCGAACGAAACCGCGGCAGCGAAATCGGGCATGACGACAAGCGCGCTCGCCTGCCGCCGCGGCATCGGGTAGAGCCGCAGGATCGCGCGCGTCACGATGCCAAGCGTTCCTTCCGCGCCGCAATAGAGCTTGCGCAACTGGTAGCCGGCATTGTCCTTCTGCACCGCGCGCAGCCCGTTCCATATCGCCCCGTCAGGGGTCACGACCTCCAGGCCAAGCACGAGGTCTTGCATCATGCCATACCGGAATGCCTGGCTGCCGCCGGCATTGGTGCCGACCAGGCCGCCGATCCTGGCGCTGCCTTCCGCGCCGAGATGCATCGGAAACATCAGGCCGTGCGGTTCCAGCGCCTCGTGCAGCGCGGCAAGCACGGCCCCCGCCTCGATGAGGATCGAGCCGCTGTCCAAGTCCGGTTTGCCGATCGCCGTCATGCGCGAAAGCGAAACGATCACCGCATCCGGCCGGTCGGCGACGGCGCCGCCGCAAAGCCCGGTGTTGCCGCCTTGCGGCACGACCGCCAGTCCGGCCGCGTGGCATGCCTTTACGACACTGGCCACTTCGGAGGTGTCCGCAGGCCTGGCCACGCCCAGAGCCGCGACGCCGTAGCGATCGAGCCAATCGCGCTGATAGGGCCTGGCATCGCTGCCCGAAAGCCAGCCTTTCGGTCCGAGCATCTCGCGCAAGAGGGTGACGGGATCAGTCACGGAACATGGCTGCGGCCTGACGCGGGATCGTTGCATCGATCAGTGACCAAGCACTTGCGACAGGAACTGCCGCGTGCGCTCGTTGCGGGAAAAGGTGAAGAATTCATCGGGAGGCGCCTGTTCGACGATCTCGCCTCCATCCATGAAAATTACCCGGTCGGCAACCCGGCGCGCAAAACCCATCTCATGCGTGACGCAGATCATTGTCATGCCTTCGGAGGCGAGCGTGACTATGACGTCGAGCACTTCCGCGATCATTTCCGGGTCGAGCGCAGAGGTCGGCTCATCGAACAGCATGATCTCGGGCTGCATGCAAAGGGCACGCGCTATCGCGACCCGCTGTTGCTGGCCGCCGGACAACTGACCGGGATACTTCATCGCCTGTTCAGGAATGCGTACCTTCTCCAGATAGCGCCGGGCGGTCGCCTCGGCATCCGCGCGCGGCACCTTGCGCACGATCATGGGCGCGAGCATGCAGTTCTCCAGCACCGTCATGTGTGGAAACAGGTTGAAGTGCTGGAACACCATGCCGACTTCCCGCCTGATCCCGTCGATGTTGCCGACATCGTCGTTGAGCTCGGTGCCGAGCACGGTGATCCGGCCGCCATTGTGCTGCTCCAGACGGTTGATGCAGCGGATCATGGTGGACTTGCCGGAGCCGGACGGGCCGCAGACGACGATCCTCTCGCCGCGATCCACGGACAAGCTCACCTTTCGCAGCGCCTGGAATGTCCCGTAATATTTGTCGAGATTTTCGATCAGCACCGCGGGGCCGCTGGATCGGGGCGAGTTTCCTGAAATCACGTAAACGCCCCCTATCGTTCGCCGACCGACATACGGCGCTCGAGAAAAGCGCCATAGCGGGACAGGCTGAACACGAAGATGAAGTAGATGAAGGCGATGAAGGCATAGACCTCGACATAGGCGAAGCGCCACTCGCCGGTGCCGTAGGCGGCATTGCCGGAGGCCAGGATCTCGAAGAAGCCGACGATGATCACCAGCGAGGTTTCCTTGAACGAGATCACGAACTGGTTGATCGTCGCCGGCAGCGCATTGCGCATGGCCTGCGGTAGAAGAATGCGGCCGACGCGCTGCCAGTAGCGCATGCCAAGCGCCATGGCTGCCTCTTCTTGCCCACTGGGAACGCCCTGCATCCCACCTCTGACGATCTCCGCCTGGTAGGCGGAAAAAAACAGGGCCGAGCCCAGGATCACCCGGTACAGCTTGTCGCCCACCAGCCATTGCGGCAGTGCGAACGGCAGCACGATGGCGAAGGTGAACAGGATCGAGATCAGAGGCAATGAACGCACCCCGTCGATGATGAGGCCGGTGGTGCGGGAAATCCATGGCAGGCCGGAGCGGCGCAGCAGCGCCAGGCAGATCGCCAGCGGGAAGCCGATCAGGCAGGTGGTCACGAAGATGAACAGGGTCAGCGCCAGTCCGCCCCAGGCCTCCTCGCCGACATAGGGCAGACCAAGCACGCCGCCCTTCATCAGCACGTAGAAAAGCGCCGTTCCGGCTCCCCATACGAGTGCAATGCGGCGACCCGTCCAGAAGGCCGGAATGCAACTTAGCACCGTCATGACCACGACGGTCAGGCAAGCCAGGGCCGACCGCCACTGCTCGTCATAGGGATAGAGGCCGAACAGGATGATGCGCCATCGCGCGGCAATGACCGACCAGCAGGCTCCCGCCGCCGCCTGACAGGCTTCGGGTCCGCCGCTCGTCGTGAAGACGGCCGAGAAAACCGCCCAATTCAGGAGCTTCCAGACCAGGAAGACCATGATCGCCAGGGAAGCCAGCGACAGCAATGCCTGCAGGGGTGTCGCAAAGAAGCGCCGCCTCAGATCCTCGATCTTTCCAAGGGCAGGAGGGGCGACAACGACCATTTCCATCCCTCACCCCCTCAACTGGTTGCCCTTGAGGGCGATTGCTTTGTTGATGCGGTTGAAGATGGCGGCGAGGCTGAGGTTGATGGCGAGGAAGCCAGCCATCAGGATGCCGATCGCTTCGATTGTCTGGCCGGAATGGTTGATCGTCAGCGCCACGATCATGAAGAAATCCGTGAAGCCCACCGCGATGCCCATTGTGGTCGCCTTCATCAGCCAGACATACTGGTTGGCGAGGATTGGCAGCATGGCGCGTAGTGCCAGCGGCAGCCGCACCAGCATGAAGACCCGCCACGGGCCGAGGCCCAGGGAAAGAGCCGCCTCGACCTGGCCCTTGCCGACAGCCTTGAACCCGCCGCGCACGATCTCGGCGATGTAGGAGCCGCCATAGATGGCGATCGCGATGGCCAGTGTCGCAAATTCCGGCGGAATGCGCAGGCCGCCTCTCAGATTGAGACCTTGCAGCGCCGGGAAATCGAGCAGCGGCAAGTCGGCCAGGCGGCCGGCCACCAGAACGACGGCCGCGCAGGCAAGTGCCGCCGCCGAGCAGGCAAGCTGGATGCCGCCACGCTGGCCGACCGGCAGGCTGAGGCGCGATGTCCTGCCCAGCCAGATCGGCAGCGCGATGGCGGCAATCACAGCCAATGTCGCCGCAGCGAGCGCGGCGCTGCTGACATTGGGGAACGGAATGTAAAGCCCCCGGCTGGTGAGGAGAAAGCCCCATCCCTCATGCGCGGCGCGCGGCGTCGGCAGATGGGTGATGACGGCATACCAGAAAAAAACCTGGAGGATCAGCGGGATGTTTCGGAAGATGTCCACATAGGTGCGGCCGAGCAGCCGGGCCAATTCGTTCGAGGATGTTCGCGCCAGGCCGACGATCGTTCCCACGATCGTCGCCAGCGTCAGGCCGACGGTTCCCAGAAACAGCGTATTGATGATCCCGATGAGGAAGTACCACCAATAAGGATCGTTCGCCGTGGCGGGCAGCAGCGAGAAGTTCAGGTCCCAGCCCGTGGACTTGAACAGGAAGTCGAATCCGGAGGTGATCCCCTGCGCCGCCAGGTTCTGTCTGGCGATCGCAATGCCGGCAAGCACCATCGCGGCGATCGAGCCGACATACAGGACCTGCAACAGTGCGTTGCGGACTTTTTGATTTCTCAGCAGGCTGACCATTCAGAAATCCTTCCCGAATTGCCGCGCGGTCCCGCCCGGTGGGAGCCGGGCGGGACCTGGAGCGAGATGCGTTCAGAACGGATCAATCGACAGCCAGCGGGAACAGGACACCGCCATTGTTCCACAAATTGGTCAGTTCGCGATCCATCTTGTAGGGCGAGTCCTTGCCGAGATCGCGATCGAAGATTTCGCCGTAGTTGCCGACGTTCTTGATCACCTTGTAGGCCCAGTCGTCGGAGAGCCCGAGACCTTTGCCCATGCCTGGCGTGACGCCGAGGAATTTGGCGACCTGCGGTGAGGTCGGCTTGGCCTTTATCTCGTCGACGTTCTTCGAGGTAATACCTTCCTGCTCGGCAAAGATCAGCGTGCTCAGCGTCCAGTTGGCGATGTCGACCCAGTTGTCGTCGCCTTGCCGCATGATCATGACTTCAGGCTCGACGGCGAGCACGTCGGGCAGAATGACGTGGTCGTCGACCTTGCTCTTGGCGATGCGCGCAATGGCCAGTGTCGGACCCCACTGCGCATAAAGATCGCAGCGTCCCGAGAAATAGGCCTGCTCGAGCTCCTCGGTCTTCTCGATGAGCACCGGTTCGAGCTTGATGCCGAGCTTGGCCGTATAGGCAGCGACCTGCTGTTCCTGCGAGGTGCCGGCGGGAATGCAGATCGTGCCGCCTGCGGCATCCTTGAGCGACTTGAGGTTCAGCTCCTTGTGCGCCATCACCTTGGTGGTCCCGAGATAGTAGGACATGGAGAACTGCAGCCCAAGTTCGGTGTCGCGGCTGAGCGTGCCGCCCGAGGCCTTGATGATGATGTCGACATCGCCGGACTGCAAGGCCGGCCAGCGCTGGGCCCAGCTGATCGGAACGACCTTCAGCTTCGCCGGGTCGCCGAACACGGCCGCGGCTACCGCCTTGCAGAGGTCGATGTCCATGCCCTTCCAGTTGCCCTTGTCGTCCACCTCGGCGAAGCCGAGATAGGAGCCGTCATGGCCGGTGCAGTTCAGCATGCCGCGTGCCTTGACGGTTTCGAGCGTCTTGCCGCCGGCGGCTTCCGCCGGCGCCGCAAAATGCACGAGGCCAAGGGCCAGGGCCGAAGCCCCCCATTTCATCATTTTCATGTTCCGTCTCCACTGTTGAGGTTGTTTGGTTTCTTGTTGTTGGAGGCCCGAAAAGCGTCTTTCAGGCCTCGGTCTCGAAGCCGCTTCTAGTCGGAAAGCGGGGCCGGTTTCGGTAACGAGGAAATCGTGAGGTCGCCGCGCCAGTCCTGCTGAGCCAGCCATCGGTGAAGTGCGGCGACCGCCTTCACACGCAGATGTCCGCGCGGGACGACAAGATAGAAGCCCGGGACTTCCTCTGGCTTCATATCGGCAATGGCGTCGCGGCCGATCGGCGCGACCAGCGTGCCCGCTCGGAAATCTTCCTCGGCGTCGATGACGGAAACCAAGCCCACACCTATGCCTTGCAAGGTCGCCCGGCGCATGGTCGCGGCGTCGTCGAAGCTGATGCTGCGGTCGCCATCCGTCAGTTCCACGCCAAGGTGGCGCAATATGTCCGGCCACAGACGCTTCGACTTGACGGTGTCGAGCAACGTGAACTGTGTCAGATCATGCGCCGACTTGATCCTTTCGCCGATCGCCGGCGTGCAGCAGATGATCTTCGGGTCCGGCACCAGCAACGTGGTTTCATAGTCGGACCAGTTGCCGTAGCCCCACTGGACCGTCATATCGATATCGTCGCGCCCGAAATCGGGCAGGTCGACCATCGTCGTCAGGCGCAGATCCGCGCCCGGCAAGATTTCCCGGAACAACGAAAGCCGCGGCAGGAGATAGTGCGTGGCGAAGTATGGGCTTGCATTCAGGTTGATGCGGTCCCGATAGTTCGACTTGGTGACGCGGCGAACGCCTTCGGCAAACTCGTTGAAGCCGGCCTTGACATAGTGCGACAGAAGAATGGCCGACTCGGTCAGTTCGATCGACCGGCCCTTACGCTCGAACAGCGTTACCTGGAGCGTATCCTCCAGAAGCTTGATCTGCTGTCCGACGGCCTGCGGCGTGACCAGCAATTCATCCGCCGCCTGCCGAAAGCTCTTGTGCTGCGCGACCGCGTGGAACACGCGCAGAGCATTCAGCGAGGGAAGGCGCAGCTTGCCGGTCATCGAAAATTCCGTTCCTTTCCCTGCTTGTGGCCGGTCGGTCATGCACTGCCTCGGTCATGCACTGCCAGAGTTCAGTCGCCTGCGGCGAAAGAGGCTCAGGCGTATATGTAACCACCTGAAACAATTACGTTTTCACCGGTCATGTAAGTGTTCTTGGGGCTGCCCGTCATCAGCACCCATTCGGCAATTTCCTTTGGCTCGGCACCGCGGCCGAGCGGGCTCGCCTTGGCCAGTTCCTCCAGGAAGCCGAGCGCTTTTGCCTTCTCCGTCGCCATGCCGGCCGGCGCCACCGAATTCACCAGAATGCCGTCCTTCGCCACGTGATGGGCAAAGGATCGGGTAAGGCTGACGACGGCGGCCTTGGTCGCCGCATAATGAGCGTTCTGCGGATGCGCCTTGAAGGCGTCGACCGAGGTCAGGTTCACGATCCGCCCGCGGACGTGGCTCTTCGGCTCCTGCGATTGCATGTGGCGAACCGCCGCCACCATCATGTGGTAGGTGCCCTTGATGTTGATGCCGTTGGAGGCATCCCAGTCGGCGTCGGTGATTTCGAGGAGCGGGCGGCGAGGGTAGATCGCGGCACAATTGATCAGCGTGTCGACGCGCCCGAGTTTCGAAACGATCGCCTCGAATGCGGCGTGGCACTGTGGGCCTACCTGGATGTCGCAAAGGGCGGTCGCGGTAGGCAGTCCGCTGGCCTTCGCGGTCGCCAGCGCAGACTCGGCGGCTTCCTGGTTGATGTCGATGATGCCGATCTTTGCCGCTCCGGCCTCGACAGCCATCTCGGCTAAGAGGGCACCGAGGCCGGCACCACCGCCAACGATCAGAACGGAAAGATCTTTCATCCCAGTTTTCCTTACTTGGTACCGCTTGGCGAGGTTGGCCAAGTCGGCATGATGTCGAAACGGGTAACGTCGGCCCATGCGGGGAGCCCAAGCACAGCGACGACCATCCTGGCCACGTCATCCGGTTGCACCACTTTGCTGGCGTACATGGCTGCGCGCGCGTTGGCGTCGAGGATGTCCTGGTAGAGCTGCGTCTCGACACGGCCGGCAACGATCTCGGTGACGCGTACGCCTGATGGGGAGAGGTCGGCGCGCAGCGCTGCTGCAAAGCCTGATATCGCCGCCTTGGTCGCTGAATAGACGGCAATGTTGGAGTATACCGCGTGGCCCGCTGTGGAGCCGGTGAACAATACATGCCCGGACTGCCGCTCGCGCATTTGCGGGACGACGAGGCGCGTGAGCAGGATTGCCGCGCTGAGGTTCACCTCGAGCGTGGTGTCGATGTCAGCGATCTTCATATCGGCGAAGTTGCCGAGCGGCGGCATGACCCCGGCATTGTTGATCAGCACGTCGATGGTGAGATCCGCCAGGGCCGCTTCCAGGGCCTCGCGGTCGGTGACGTCGACGGCAATCGGCACGATGCCGGACCGCTGTGCCTGCAGCTCCTTGAGCGCGGCCTGGCTGCGTCCGACCGCATAGACGTCGTAGCCGGCGTCGCTCAGCGCGATCGCTATGGCCCGCCCTATGCCGCTCGTCGCACCGGTGATGAAGGCTGTCGTCACGTGGACTTTCCTGATTGTCTGTTTTCAGTTTGCGGCCCGGGCCGATGCCGCGAAACCAAGAAAACCAGCAAAAAGGAAAGATAAACTTTCGAAAATTTCGAACGCCTCCAAACCTCCTTGGGGTGCTCGTATAACCGCAGCAGCCGAAAACCTAGGGAAACGCTGGCAAGCTGGCGCCTTCAGCCCTTGGGAAACCCGCGCAGCCGGTGACGGAACAAAAAACACGGCTTTCGCAACGGATGTCTAATTTTCGGCCCAGGCGCGCCGATGCGATCGAATTCGCGAGGCCTCACCCGCCTGTCGAGACAGGCCTTTTCATGTCGGTGAAAAGTGAGGCCGCCGCCGCCTTCTGCTCGGCTTCGATTGCCTCCACGCCAGAGGCTCGGGCCAGGGCGCGCACCCGCCCGAGGCTGTTGTGCAGGTGCTTGCGCATGGCCCGGCGGGCGGCGCGGCCATCCTGCCTTTCGATGGCGTCGACGATCGTCTTATGTTCGCTGTGTATGCGCGCGTAGTAGCTGTCCTTGAGTTCGGGCGTGACCAGATAGCCGAGCTGGAAGCGCGGCACGATCATCGGCCCGAGATAGCTTAGGAAACCGTGGATGAATTCATTTCGTGCCGCCTTGGCGATCGCCAGGTGGAAATCATAGTCGTAGTGGATCTGGACGACGGCGGGATCGGCCTGCTGGGCGTCGACCTGTTCCATCAAGGTGCGGATCGCGCTGGCTTCCGCATCGGTGCGCCGTTCCGCGCACAATCCCGCCGACTCCACCTCGACGCTCAACCTCAGCTCGAGCAGCGCAATGGTTTCCGGCAAGGTCCTGAGCGCTTCGTCCGGTATCGAGAAGTTGCGCGGCGCCGGCGTCTCGCTGACGAACATACCGCGCCCCTGCTGCGGCACCACCAGGCCTTCGGAACGTAGTCGCGCCACAGCTTCCCGCACCACGGTGCGGCTGACATCGTACTCGGCGCAAAGCTCCGCCTCTGTCGGCAATTGCGCGCCGGGCAGCAGCTGTCCGGAACGGATCTTCTCGGACAGGCTCTCCGCCACGACGGTGGAAAGCGGCTTGCGCTTCGTCATCAGTCTCCCTCTCGCCAGATTCGGGATGATGCCCGAACCGGCAGGACCATTCAAACCGCCGCGGTGACGATCAGTTCGACCAGCATTCCGGGCTTCGCCATCCGTCCTTCGCCCGATGAGCGCGCCGGTGCGTGCTCCCCGGGCATCCAGGCGTCCCACACCGCGTTGACTTCGTCGAAATCCCTGATGTCGTCCAGCCACATCTGCACATGAAGGATGCGGGTCTTGTCCGTGCCCGCCTTGCCAAGCAGCGCATCGATCTTGCCGAGCACCTCGCGCATCTGGTCGGCCGCGGACTGGCCGGGCCTCGCGACCTGGCCGGTGAGGTAGAGCGTGCCGTTATGGATGACGCCGTGGTGGATGCGGGTATCGAAGTCGAAGCGCTGGATGTCGCTCACTGGCCGGATATTGCTCACTGGATTATCCTTGTCAGATAGCCGGCGTTTGCCGGATGGGATTTCCCTGCAGATATTGTGCGTAAGGCGCCTGAACCAGCCAGCCGGCGTCGACCGGCAAGGTGACGCCGGTAATCGAAGCGGCGCGCTCCGAGCAGAGGAACAATGCCGCCTCGGCGACATCGCGCGGCTCGACGAAGCGTCGCAGTGCCGTGGTGGCCTGTATGGCTTCGGGGTTGCGTTCACCCTTGGCGATCTTGGTCTTCAAACCATCGGAAAGTGTATAGCCGGGCGCGACCGCATTGACGCGAACGCCATGCGGGCCGAGTTCGGCGGCGAGGATCTGGGTCAGGGCCAGGACCGCATGCTTTCCCGGCGTGTAGGCCGGCAGCGACAGCGGCGCGAAAGAGGCGAGCGAGCCGACATTCAGGATCGCGCCTCGCCGGGCGGCCGACATCAGCCGGCCAAACACCTGGCACCCCAACAGCGTGCCGCGATAATTCACCCGCCACATCTTCTCGTCCTCGTCCAGATCCTGATCAAGGACGTACTTGCCGCTCTGCAAGATGCCGGCGCAGTTGACGACGACGTGAGGCGTGCCGAACCCGTCGCTGACAATCCGTGCCAGAGCCTCGACTGAGCCGCTATCTGCGACATCTGTCTGGACAAACAGCGCACGCGGCGCGCCTGCCGCCTGGCAGGAGCCGGCCGCCTCATTGCCCCTCGTCGCATCCCGGCCGGAGACGACCACATGATAACCGTCTTCGGCGAAGCGCTGCGTGATAGCGCGTCCGATGCCGGACGTGCCGCCGATGACGACGGCAGTCGGTGTCTCAGCCATGGCCACGGTCCTTGCCTTCGATGTCGAAGAATTCGGACATCGCCCGGACCTGGAAATCCATCATCGGGCGTCCCGGTTGAACGCGGCAGCCGACCCCCTTGGCCGCCCGCAGCAGAGCGGTTTCCGCAGGCTCCATGATGATGTCCACGACCGTCATATCCGGGGTCAGCCGGCTGACGTCAAGCGGCAGCGGATCGCTGGCATGCATGCCGACAGGTGTGGCGTTGATCGCCATATGCATGCCGGAAGGCTCGGCCCCTCCGACCTGGATGCGGCATTTCGGGAACGCGCGGCCAACCAGCGCCGCCAGTTTCCCGGCACGCGCCGTATCGATGTCGGTAAGGCGGATTTCGTCGGCGCCGGCTTCCGCGAGACAATAGGCGAGCGAGGCACCGGCGCCGCCGGCACCGACTTGAAGAATGCGGCGGCCGGCGATCTGATGTCCGTTTGCCTTTAGCGCATCGATGAAGCCGACGCCGTCGAAATTGTCGGCATACCAGCTGCCATCCGGCAGCCGTCGCACCGAGTTGGCGCTTTCCACCCGCGCGGCGCGGTCATGCGCGGCGGAGCATTTGTGGTAGACGGCAACCTTGTACGGCACCGAAATGATCACGCCCCTGATATTCTCGGCTGCCGTGATGCCGGCCCAGAAGGTCTCGAAATCCTCCGGGCGGCAGCTCAAGGGCACCATGAGGCTGTCGAGGCCCTTCTGCTCGAAGATCTCGTTGAATATGCCGGGGCTCTTGGCATGGGCCACGGGATGGGCCAGCATCACGAAGATCTCGGCCTTGCCGGTTCCGCGCATCGGTTACTCCTTTTCTTTTGACAGTTCGTGGCCGCTCAGGATCTCCAGCGCCCGGACGAGAGACGAGTGATCGGCCTCGGCGCCACCTGGATGGCCTGAACAGGCATTCATCAGTTGCTGCGCCATGGCGGTGTTCGGCAGCGCCACGCCAAGGACGCGGGCACTGTCAAGCGCCAGGTTGAGATCCTTCTGGTGGAGCTTGATGCGGAAGCCTGGGGCGAAGGTCCGGTCGATCATGCGCTGGCCATGCACTTCCAGGACGCGTGAAGCGGCGAAGCCACCCATCAGGGCGCCGCGCACCTTCGTCGGGTCGCACCCGGCCTTGCTGGCGAAGACAAGCGCTTCGGCCACGGCCTCGATGTTGAGCGCGACGATGATCTGGTTGGCGATCTTGCAGGTCTGCCCGGCGCCATTCTGCTCGCCGATCGAAGTGACGTTCTTGCCGAGTGTCTCAAAGATCGGCAGCGCCCGCTCGAACTCGGCGGCCGGGCCGCCGACCATGATGGTGAGGCTTGCCGCCTTGGCGCCGACCTCGCCGCCCGAGACCGGGGCGTCGAGGTAGCCGGCTCCCTTCTCTCGCAGTTTCGCCGCGAACGCCGCCGTGGCGATGGGGCTGATCGAGCTCATGTCGACGACCAGCTTGCCGGCTGACAGTCCTTCCAGGACGCCGTCCTCGCCCAACAGGACGCGTTCGACGTCAGGCGTGTCGGGCAGCATGGTGATGATGATCTCGGACCGCCGTGCCACTTCGGCGGCGGACGCGACGACCGATGCGGTCAGGCCCTGCGGTAGAGGGGAGCGATTGAGAACGGTGACGATCTCATGCCCGGCATCGGCCAGGTGGCGCGCCATCGGTGCTCCCATGACGCCAAGCCCGATGAACCCGATCCTCATTCTCCAGCTCCCATTCGAAAGTCCGCACATCCCATCTTGCACCGTTTTGTAGCCATATGATATAGGACATCATACAAATTTCAGTCCAGATGATTGGAGATGATCGCAAGATGCAAGAACGCCTCAACACGCTGAAAGCTGCCACAGCGGCTGGCCAGGCTCACATCGGCATCTGGTGCTCGCTGGCTTCGGCGCTCACCACGGAGATCGTCGCCGGCTCCGGAGCCGATTGGGTGCTGATCGACGGCGAGCACAGCCCCAACCATCTGCGCAGCATCATGGCGCAGCTTCAGGTGATGGGCGGCTTCGACAGCGAGGCTGTCGTCAGGCTGCCCTCCGACGATCCCAATCTGATCAAGCAGGCGCTGGATATCGGCGCACGCAGCCTGATGATCCCCAATGTACGGACCGCCGATCAGGCCCGCGCCATCGTCGCGGCAATGACCTATGCGCCCGGCGGATTTCGCGGCTTCTCGGTCGGTCACCGCGCCAACGCCTTCGGCCGCATCGCCGGCTACCACGCCAAGGCGCGTGAGCAGCAGCTTCTCGCCGTGCAGATTGAGGATGAATTGGGCGTGGCGAATGCCGCCGAGATCGCGGCGGTCGACGGCGTCGACGTTCTCTTCGTCGGTCCCGGCGATCTTTCCACCAATATGGGCGCGATGGGCAATCCCGGCGCGGCACATGTCCAGGAGGCAATCTCGTCCGTGCGTCAGGCCGCAACGGCGGCAGGCAAGGCAAGCGGCATCCTGGCGCCGGCGAGGGCCGATGCCGACCGCTACCTTGCCGAAGGCTTCACCATGGTTGCCGTCGGTTCGGACCTTGGCCTTCTTGCGCGGGGCTCGGATGCCCTGATCGCTTTGTTCAACCAGTAGCTTGGAGTCGGAGCCATGGCGATCCCGCCTTACAAAGCGCCATCGCGCAACGCCTACGACATCGTCATCGTCGGCGGAGCGGTTGTCGGCTCGTCCACGGCCTACTGGCTGAGCCAGGCGCTGGGCAGCGGTGCATCGATCCTCGTGGTCGAGCGCGATAGCAGTTACGAGTTTTCATCGACAGCGCTGTCCACCAGCGCGATCCGGCAGCAATATTCCAATCCGATCAATGTGAAGATCAGCCAGTTCGGCATCGAGATCATCCGCACCTTCCAGGAGCGCATGGCACCCTTCTACAAGGACGAGCCGGCGCCCGATCTCGGCTTTCGTGAGCACGGCTATCTCTACTGCTGCTCCCCGGACGGCGTCGAAGCGGCCCGCGAGCGCGTCGACCTGCAGCGAAGTCTCGGGGCTCACACTGTCTTCCTCAAGCCGGGCCCGCTGAAGGATCGCTTTCCCTGGCTCAACGTGGATGATCTCGGCGGCGGTTCCTGGGGGGCCCGGGAAGAGGGCTGGTTCGATTCCATGGGGCTGATGAACGGTTTCCGCCGAGCCGCCCGCGCCAGCGGTGTCGAGTATATCGATAATGCCGTGACGGAGCTTGGCATCGCCAACGGGCGGGTCATCTCAGTGCGCCTCGCGACCGGCCAGACGATCGCCTGCGGAACATTGGTCAACGCCGCGGGTCCGCGCGCGCAACAGGTGGCAGCCATGGCCGGCCTGTCGATCCCGGTCGCGCCGTACAAGCGCTACAGCTTCGTCTTCGCCAGCGCCAATCCGATCCCTGGCCGGATGCCTAACGTCATCGACCTTTCCGGTACATTCGTGCGCCCGGAAGGCGAGCTTTTTCTCACCGGCAACACCCCGCAGGGCGACGGGCCGGCCGGCTACGACGACTTCGAAATGCAGTATGAAGAGTTCGACGAATATATCTGGCCGGCGCTCTGGCATCGCGTCCCGGCCTTCGATGCCCTCAAGGTCCAGACCAGTTGGACCGGCCACTACGAGTACAACATGCTCGACCACAACGGCATCGTCGGCTTCCACCCGCAGGTGACCAATTTCATGTTTGCCAACGGCTTCTCGGGGCACGGGCTGCAACAGTCGCCAGCCGTGGGCCGGGGAGTTTCAGAACTCATCGTTCACGGGGCTTTCCAGACGCTCGATCTGTCGCCGTTCTGTTACGAGCGCATAGAGCGCAACGAGCCGTTCCTCGAGGAAGCGGTGATCTAGGACGTAGACTCATTACCGCGTAGCCAGATGCGGATTGCGACGAGTTTGAGCGCGGTAAGATAGTTCTCAGCCAACTTGTCGTAGCGGGTTGCGATGCGGCGGAACTGCTTGGCTTTGTTGAAGAAGCGCTCAACCAAGTTGCGGCCTTATACAAGAAGGGGCTGAAGCAGATTGGGTCCTTGCGGTTGGCCTTGGGCGGGATGTTGGCCCATGCTTTTCGCTTGCTGACCGCATTACGCAAGGCGTTGGCATCATAGCCCTTGTCGGCGAGTAGCATGGCACCCTCCGGCAGATCCGTGATCAGGTCCGCTGCCGAGGCAATATCACTCATCTGACCTGCCGTGAGCATCAATTTGATCGGCATGCCTTTGGCGTCGACAAGAGCATGGATTTTGGTTGTCAGCCCGCCTCGGGAACGACCGAGACAATGATCTCGATCCCCCTTTTTTGCCGTCGCGCCCTGCTGGTGGACGCGAACAATAGAGGTGTCGATCATCTGCACCTTGCCGTCATGGACTTTGGTGATAGCGTCCATGAGGCGGTCCCACACGCCTGCTTTCCGCTATCGGACGAAGCGATTGTAACAGGTGGTGCGTGGACCATACCGCTCTGGTAGATCCCGCCAAGGCGCACCGGATCGCAGCACCCAGAAGATGCCGTTTAGCACGCACCGATCATCGACACGCGGCACCCCTCGTGGCCTTTTGGGCAAAAGTGGCTCGATCACGTGCCATTCGGAGTCGGTCAGGTCATATCGGCTCATGCAGAGTCTGGAATCAGATTCCGCTGCAATAGGAGAGCCGCCAGTCGACAATCGACCTCTTAGCGGACGTATTTGATCAATCCACAGGTGGCCGTTTTGGGGCTGCCGCAGCCACGAAGTCTTCACCTCGGAATTGCAGTGCCAGTGGTGTTCAGCCACCAGCACCGCAAGTACGGATGTTCCGCAGGGGTCGCTTAGTTATGGCCATTCTCGTCGATGGCGAGGGAACTCGAGAGCTCGCGATAGGCATCGATCTGCTGCTGCAGAATGGCAATCTTCTGCTCTGCCGTCGCAATGGCATCGGCACCGGCAAGGAAACGATGGGGCAGCACGTCCCCAGCCGCGAGCGTGATCAGTGCGTGCGCAAGCTTTGCGGGGTCACCCCCTTGCTTGCCGTTTTGAGAACGCCAGAAAGCGATCTGCGCCGTCCGCCGTTCGTTGTAGTCCTCGACGGAAGGCGCGGCATAGTTGGTCGACTCTTCCGTGAGAAGCTCGGTGCGGAAAAAGCCCGGGTTCACGATCATCGTCTCGATGCCGAACGGCACGACTTCGGTCTGCAGCGCCTCCATCCAGCCGTCGAGGCCGAACTTCGAGGCTGAATAGGCCGTGCAGAACTCGAAGCCCATTAGCCCGGCCGTCGAAGAGATCGAAATGACCCTGCCGGACCGCTGCTTGCGCATCGCTGGCAGAAAGGCCCGCGTCACGTTCATGGGACCGACGAGGCTGGTGCTGAGCTGCAGTTGCATCTGTTCGGCGGTCAGCTCTTCGAAATACCCGGCAAAGAAACTCGCCGCATTGTTGACCAGCACGTCGATGCGGCCAAACCGGTCAAGCGTTGCCTGGGCAGCGGCTTCGGCGTCGGCCGCGCTCGTCACGTCCAGCTTGACGATAAGGACGTTCTCGGACTTTCCGACGGCCCTTGCGACCTTTTCCGTGTTGCGGCCGGTTGCCACCACCTTGTGGCCCGCCGCCAATGCGGCCTTGGCGATATCCAGACCGAGGCCCCGGCCTGCGCCGGTAATGAACCAAACACTCATATTGCGCTCCTGTTCTCTAGGCCGCAGCTCGGCCTCGAATTCGGACGCGATGGCCAGCAGGGGCTGACGCCGCCCATGCCGGTATCCATCCGCCAGCGGACTGCGTCACTGCGGAAGGCCGGCGCCTTCGGTGATGATGCGAAATCCTTCGGTCGATTTGGTGAAAAACTGCCGGGCCGCCGTGTATTCCGGCGAGTTGTAGTAGCGCTGGGCGTCAGCAAGGCTCGGGAACTCGGCGATGGCTATCACCGATCTCGAGCTTCCTTCGATGGCAGTGACATTGGGGTTGTAGACGATCACCCGGCCGCCATACTTGGTGACGAGCGGCGAGGCGGCTTCGATGTACTGCTGAAACACCGCCTTATCCTTGATGTCATAGCTGCCGATCATGTAGGCGCGGGGGACGGCGCCCGTCGCTTCCTGAGCAAAGGCGGCAGGGCTCACGATCATGGTGAGGGCGGCGAGCGCGCCCACGATTACCTTCTTCATTTTGTTCTCCTTCGGTGGCCAGTTGGACGGTAGGCATTGCGCGGAGAGTTGCTCCGGACCGTCTGGCCTTGAGGTCAGGAAGTTAGCTCCTTTAGCGGCATGCAATTAGATGGTATAATCTGCATGGGCTTAGAAGTGGGGTTGATGAATGCGTCGCGACAGTCTGGATGACTTCCTGACCTTCATCGCCGTCGCCCGCGAGCGCAGCTTCACCAAGGCGGCCGCCAAGCTCGGGGTGTCGCAGTCGGCTCTGAGCTATTCGATCCGGACGCTGGAAGAGCGCCTCGGCGTTAGGCTGCTGACCCGCACGACCCGCAGCGTCTCGCTCACCGAAGCGGGGGATCGTCTGTTCCGAAGCATCGCTCCCAAGTTCGATGAGATCGCAAGCGAAATTGCCGCCCTCAGCGCCCTGCGCGACAAGCCGGCCGGCACAGTCCGGATCACCACCGTGGAGCATGCCGGCGAGACTATCATCTGGCCTGCCATGGTCGGGCTCATGCGCGACTATCCCGACATCAGGGTCGAGATCATCCATGACTACGGCTTGGCAGACATTGCGGCCGATCGCTTCGACGCGGGTGTGCGGCTTGGCGAACAGGTGGACAAGGACATGATCTCGGCGCGCATCGGACCAGACTTCCGCATGGCGGTTGTGGCAGCGCCTTCATACTTCGTAAGCCGCTCCCGTCCGGTCACGCCTGAAGACCTTGCCGATCACGCGTGCATACCCCTGCGACTGCCCACAGGCGGGCTCGCACCGTGGGAGTTTCGCCAGGAGGGGCGGGAGTTAAAGGTGCGCGTTCAAGGACACGCAGCGTTCAACACCCTCGCGATGATCCGTCAGGCCAGCCTTGAGGGATTCGGGCTCGCCTACCTGCCCGAGGACCTAGTGACCTCCCCCCTTGAAGAGGGTCGCCTGGTGCGTGTTCTTGAGGACTGGTGCCCACTCCGGCCGGGATATCACCTGTACTATCCAAGCCGGCGCCAACCCTCGCCGGCTTTCGCACTCGTGCTGGAAACGCTGCGCTACCGCGACTGAGTACGGTTGAAATAAGGATCGTCAGACCTTGGCGACCATGGCGCCTATCCAAGCAGCTCGGTACAGGAAGTCGGCGTCCGTTTCCCACCGATCCCGGTCTCCCCAATTTATGAGTTCACGGCCTAGGGCGAGATGATCGACCGTTTTGCTGCCATTCTCCGGTATTCGGCCCTGTTCAGAATATGACAGCACCGGGGCAACACTATCACACCTTCAGCACAAGCGCCTTGGTTGTCCTCCTGGCCTCGAGATCGCGATGAGCGTCGGCAGCCTGCGCCAGTAGGCGCCGACCGGCGGGCATGCATAGGCAATGCGGTCGCCGACTGAAAAGCCTGAAACCTCCGGGCCGACCGCTACGATGAGACCGGCGGCTTCAATGCCCGGAACGCCCGGCGGCTGCAGGAGGTCGAAATAGCCGGTCCCTGCAATAGACGTCGATGAAGTTGACCCCAATGAATGCGTGACGGATCTGGACCTCGCCACGCGATGGCGGCGCCAAGCCGATCTCCGCAAGCTGCAGAACCTCGGGTCCTCCGTGGCGCTCGACGAGGATTGCCTTGGTCCGTGTGCCCTGGGCGCCGGCTCCAGGCAACTCCGGCTGGGGTGCAAATTGGCGGAGAGAGCGGGATTCGAACCCGCGTTACGGTCTCCCGTAAACACACTTTCCAGGCGTGCGCCTTCAACCACTCGGCCACCTCTCCGTCCATGCATGTCGCGTCGGCCGGTTTCGCCGTGCGGGTTGGGGAGATGCACCTCCCTTGGGCTGAGGCGTGGAAATCCGCGCCGGCGCCGCCAACCAGCGAACGCCCTTCCCCGCACCTGAGCCGAAGCAACAGGCGCGGGGCTCATCTAGTCGATCCGGCGCCGAATGCCAAGCCATAACGGCAGTCTATTCGCTTTGCCGGCCACACAGTGTTTCACAAGGCGGCCGGCATGCCCGTTTTTACAGGCGCCGCCGCTGCAATGGTGTGCACAGGCAGGACCGCGGGGCCGGCCGCCCTTGACTTCCCCCGGAGTTGCCTGTCGGGTGCCGAGGCTTTGCGGGGGCATTGTGCGGACATGACATCAAGCAATGGACAGACGCCAGTCAGGCGGCCGGACAGCGGGCTGTCCTTCGTGCCGGTGGGCTGGCTTGTCTTCGTCATGGCGTGGTCGGTCTACGGCCTGATCTCCGTCTGGCCCGCGGTCGGCGCCACCGGCCTGCCAGACAGCGTGTTTTACCTTATCTATGGCGGGCTCGTCATCGATATCGTCACCATCCTGTGGGGGCTTTACCTGCTCGGCCTCGCCTTCGGCCGCTCGGCCCGCTTCCCGCGACGGTTCATCATCTGGCAGGTCGCCACAATCGTCTGGCTGGTGACCTGGCAGGCCTGTGCACTGACGATTTCGGATTTCGTCTTTTCGGGCCAGGCGCTTGCCATCATGGCTGCTCAAATCGCCATCGGCGTTCTCTGCATCTATCTGCTGCGCCGTGGATCCGAAGCCGATGCCGTTTATGTCAATCCGGAAACCGAAAGCCCGCCTGTCTTCGTCTCGGTCGTCGCCGCGCTGCTCGGCATCGTCCTGGGCGCGGTCATCGGCGCCGTGGGCGGATTCGCCATCGGCTCGGTGATCGCTGATGCCACCGAGATGAGCTGTTTCGAGGGCGCCTGCGGCTATTTCGCCGTGTTCACCGGCCTGGCCGGCCTGGCGATCGGCGCCATAGGCGGCGGCGTTTTTGCCGTCTGGCGTGTCCATCGGCGCAAAAGGAAGCCGGCCGCATAGTTCGCGCAGGGCAACGAATCCGGGTTCACCCGGGCTTTAGAGACTTCGCCGGCACGTCGGTTTGCAAGGCACCAAACGCAAAAACCCGCCTGTGCGGCGGGTCGTCGGCGCAAGTCAGCACCATGCCGAAATTGTTAGCATAGCTGCCCTCATATGTCAATGAAAAGCCACCCGGCCGACTGTCGTCCGGCCTTCTGTTGACCTGAGTTTGGAGTCTGCAAATTCGCGTATGGCGATTGCGATCCAGCCATGCGCATTCTATCTCTGAAAGGCCCCTCGATAGGGACCAGCCCGGAGGAGGGTTCTGATGTTTCGCTTCGTCTTTCGTCTTGCCGCAATGATCGCGCTGTCGATTTCCGTCATCATGGCGGTGCTCGACGCGACACGCACCGTGGCGGCCTCCGTTCTGGTGCTGACCCCGCTCAACACCAGTTGGCTGGCGGTCTCCCCCGACACGCGGGCCGCCTTCGAAACCTTCATCCGAACCAAGGCCAGCCCGCTGCTGTGGGACGGCGCCATCGCCTGGGTGCTGAACCAGCCGGGCTTCGCCGTGTTCGCGGTGCTGGCTTTCCTGCTCTATGTGATAGGCTACAGGCGGCCACCGCGTGCTGGGCAGTTCGCCGCCACCTAGAGCATCGGACCCAAAAGCGGTTGCCGGTTTTGGAAAATCCGATGCTCAAACAAAGCCGCCGTCATGCGGCATCTTATGTTTCACCCGGAGAGGAGCCGCGCATGTTCTTTCTCAGCGACATGCTGAATAAGAAGCTCAATCTGCCGAAGCCCTCCGAGGCCCTGCCGGGCCGCGCCAGGGCGATCCCGACCGCATCCAGGCACAAGGTCTTGAAAAGATCGCTCAAGGGTCCTTATCCCGAGAGGCTGGAGACGGCGATGTTCGGACTGGGCTGCTTCTGGGGTGCGGAGCGGCTGTTCTGGCAGATCGAAGGCGTCTGGGTCACCGCGGCTGGCTATGCCGGCGGCTTCACCCCCAATCCGACCTATCAGGAGACCTGCACCGGGCTTACCGGTCATGCCGAAGTGGTGCTGGTGGTCCATGACCCCGAGATCGTCTCCTATGCTGGGCTTCTGAAGCTGTTCTGGGAAAGCCACGACCCCACGCAGGGCATGCGCCAGGGCAATGATGTCGGCACCGCCTATCGCTCCGCGATCTACACGAGCGACGAGGCGCAATTGTCGGCGGCGAGCGCCTCGCGCGATGCGTATGAGACCTCGCTGCGCGGTGCCGGCCACGGCAGGATCACCACCGAGATCGCGCCGGCGGCCGAATTCTACTTCGCAGAATCCGATCACCAGCAATATCTGGCGAAGAATCCTTACGGCACGTGCAACCTCAAAGGCACTGGCGTCGCTTGCGCCATCCCTGCCGCCGCCTCCGCCTGACACTTGGCGCAAGGACAAGCTGCGGTGCGGCTTGCCCGCACCAAGCTTTTCCAAAAGGTCAAAATTCCGCGTGAATTTTGTTTCGGGCCATGCCAGATTGCCGCCGAGCGGGAGGGAGTACACTCCTGGCTGACGTCGTATGCCTGCCGGAGAACCGGGCCGGCATGCGGCGCGTAACGGAAAAAATAACCGACAGGGTGTGGATCACATGAAACGTATCGTTCTCGGCCTCCTGGCCGCAACCGCAATGGTTCTTCCGGCTTTCGCCGCGGATGTCCAGCCGGCCATCCTCTATGATCTCGGCGGCAAGTTCGACAAATCCTTCAACGAGGCTGCCTACAACGGCGCCGAAAAATTCAAGACGGAAACCGGTACGGCCTACGTCGAATTCGAGGTCTCCAATGCCTCGCAGCGTGAGCAGGCGCTGCGCCGCTTCGCCGAGGACGGCCGCAACCCGATCGTCATGGCCGGCTTTGCCTGGACGGACGCGCTGGCCAAGGTCGCCGCCGAATATCCCGACCTGAACTTCGCCATCATCGACGACCAGGTCGATCTGCCGAACGTGCGGTCGCTGAAGTTCAAGGAACAGGAGGGCTCCTACCTCGTCGGCGTCCTGGCGGCCATGGCTTCGAAGTCGAAGAAGGTCTCCTTCGTCGGCGGCATGGATATCCCGCTGATCCGCAAGTTCGAATGCGGCTATGTCGGCGGCGCCAAGTCAGCGGGCGCGACCGACGTCATCCAGAACATGACGGGTGATACGCCGGCTGCCTGGAACGATCCGGCCAAGGGCGGCGAGATCGCCAAGACGCAGATCGACCAGGGCTCCGACGTGGTCTATGCCGCGGCAGGCGGCACCGGCGTCGGCGTGCTGCAGGCGGCGGCAGATGCCGGCAAGCTCGGCATCGGCGTCGATTCCAACCAGAACGGCCTGCAGCCGGGCAAGGTGCTGACCTCGATGCTGAAGCGCGTCGACGTCGCCGTCTACACCGCCTTCATGGACGGCAAGAACGGCACCTTCAAAGGCGGAGTCGAGAATCTGGGCCTCAAGGAAGGCGGCGTCGACTACGCCATGGACGACAACAACAAGGCGCTGGTGACGGAAGAGATGAAGGCGGCCGTCGAAAAAGCCAAGGCCGACATCATTGCCGGCAAGGTCGAAGTACACGACTATACGGCTGACAACGCTTGCCCCTATTGAGCGGCACGAACACACAGCCATGATCTGCAAACCGCCGGGCGCCAGCCCGGCGGTTTTGCCTTATACGGGTTCGAGCGAAACCTTCGCTCCGTGCCGGACACCGTTTGGGGATACGGATGCAGCCGACGATCGAACCCATGGGCGAGCACGACATAGCAGCTGTCGCGCAACTGCGCCTGGCTGCCTTTTTCGCGGGAACCGGAAGGACCCTCGGTGAAGATGCGGCAGGGCTTCGCGACTTGATCGCCGGTGACGGCTTCGAGGCGGCATTCGTGGCCCGGATCGGCGACACCCCGGTCGGGACATGCCTGCTGGTCCGCCACGAACTGGAGCCCGCACATGATCTGACGCCATGGCTGGCCGGGTTGGTTGTCGATGCAAGGTATCGACGCCGAGGCATCGCCACCGCGCTGGTCAAGGCAACGGAAGCCCATGCGGCGTCACGGGGCGTCGAGATGCTCCATCTCTACACGTGGGATGCGCGTGATTTCTACGCGGCTCTCGGCTGGAATACCGTTGAGATAAGCGGCTCGGACGGCGAGAAGATGGCGCTGATGTCGCGCCGGCCCCGCCTATAGCAGCTTCGCGACGACACAGCCCAGCGCGAACGCCACCATCAGCCCGGCGGCAACGAAAACTCCGCGCCGGCCGCCAAGCGCGTGCACGCCAATGCCGTATGGTGGCCGGGACAGGCTTCGGATCGCCGTGCGCGGTTTGACCTCATTGCCGCCGAGCTCGACGCTGCGCATCTGAGGTAACTCGGCTAGGCGTTGGGTAACCAGTTCCCAATGCCTGCCAGGCAGCAGGCCGCGTTTTCCGTAACGGTCGAAGAAATACATCTGCTCGGCAAGTCGCACGACCGCGTCGCGGAAGGCGGGATCGACCTCCAGGTCACGTTCGGCCCGTTCGCGGTCTTTGTCGTTCATAAGACCGAGCACATATTCGCCGGCCCGCGCGATGCGATCGTTTTCACTGACCACGGCGTGCACCTTCCCTTTTTCCTCACCAGTGCGGCGGCTTGGTTACCGGCACTTCATCTCCTGTCTGCTCCTCCAGCGCCAGGAAGCGATCCGTCAGCGCGTCGAGCTTGCGCTGCATGCGCTCGATCACTTTCCACTGCTCGGCGATCTGGCCGGACAGTTCCTCGATGATCTTCTCCTGCTCGGCGGCGCGTATTTCCAGCGTCGTCAGCCGGTCAGCGGGCGTGATCATGTGAATTCCCCAGTCTCATCGCGATGTCGTTGACCGCGATGTCTTGCGCCGTAATGCGAATTCCGGCGCCGTCATACTAGCGAATGTGAAGGCCCCGGCCACGTTGCAAATTGACAAGCGCACCGGGATTTGTCGAGAGTGAACCGGCTCCGGCAATTGGCACGGGCGGAGCGTCATGCTAGGCGTTTTGACCAAGCGATAAAAAAATAAGAGTGGGACAGGCTGCATGGCGCAAGCCGCAATCGAGTTGATCGGCATCAACAAGAGTTTTGGTGCGGTGCGCGCCAACCGGGACATCAATCTTGAGATCGGTCGCGGCACGATCCACGGCATTGTCGGCGAGAACGGAGCTGGCAAGTCGACGCTGATGTCGATCCTCTACGGCTTCTACCAGGCCGACAGCGGCGAGATCCGCGTTGGCGGCCAGCCGGCCTCGATCAAAACCCCCAATGACGCCATCGCGCTCGGCATCGGCATGGTGCATCAGCACTTTATGCTGGTCGACAATTTCACGGTGCTGGAGAACGTCATCCTCGGCGCCGAAAGCGATGCGCTGCTGAAGAAGAGCATCGCCAAGGCGCGCTCCGAACTGGAGCGGCTGGAGCGTGAATACGGGCTGGAAGTCGATCCCGATGCAATCATCGAGGAACTGCCGGTCGGCCTGCAGCAGCGAGTGGAGATCCTGAAAGCACTCTATCGCGGCGCCGAGATCCTGATCCTCGACGAGCCTACGGGCGTGCTGACACCGGCCGAGGCCGACCATCTGTTCCGCATCCTCGGGCAGTTGAAAGACCAGGGCAAGACGGTGGTGCTGATCACCCACAAATTGCGCGAGATCATGGCCATCACCGACACCGTGTCGGTGATGCGCCAGGGCACGATGGTGGCGACGCGCGAGACCAGGAAGACCACGGTCGAGGAACTGGCCGAGCTGATGGTCGGGCGGCGCGTGCTCTTGCGGGTCGAGAAGGGCGAGGCCGAGGCCGGCGCCGTCAAGCTCGCGGTCAAGAACCTGACGGTGAAGGATACGCGCGGCGTCACCATGGTCGACGACATCTCCTTCGATATCAGGGCCGGCGAGATCGTCGGCATCGCCGGTGTTGCCGGCAACGGACAATCCGAACTGCTCGAGGCGATTTCCGGCATCAGGCGTGCCGTGTCCGGCTCGGTCATGCTCGACGGCAAGCCGATCGACCTGACCGGCGCCGCCGACCCCGGCGAACTGCGCGACCGTGGCCTCGCGCATGTGCCGGAGGACCGCCATCACGTCGGGCTGGTGCTGGCCTTCGAGGAGAACGAGAATTCGATCCTCGGCTATCACGATGATCCCCGTTATTTGAAGGGGCCGTTCCTCAACATCGATGCCATCCGCAACGATGCCAGGGACAAGATCGCCAAATACGACATCCGCCCGGCCGACTGCCGGCTGAAGACCGCCAATTTTTCCGGCGGCAACCAGCAGAAGATCGTGCTGGCGCGGGAGATGGAACAGGACCCTGGTGTTCTGATCGTTGGCCAGCCGACACGCGGCGTCGATGTCGGCGCCATCGAATTCATCCACAAGCGCCTGATCGCCATGCGCGACCAGGGCAAGGCGGTGCTGGTGGTGTCGGTCGAGCTTGACGAGATCCGTTCGCTGTCCGACCGTATCCTGGTGATGTTTGCCGGCCGCATCGTCGGCGAGCGCGGCCCCGAAGCGACCGAGGGCGAGCTCGGCCTGCTGATGGCCGGCATCGAGCACCAGGAGGCCGCCGAATGAGCGCGCCTTACGCCAAACTGCCGGCCTGGGCCGACTATGGCCTGATCCCGCTGATCAATCTGTTCGTCGCCTTCGTCGTCGCCGGCTTCGTCGTGCTTCTGGTCGGCGAGAATCCGTTGCGCGCAGCCGTCATCCTGGTCGAAGGCGCCTTCGGCAAAGGCACCGGCATCGCCTTCACCCTCTTTTATGCCACCACCTTCATCTTCACCGGGCTTTCGGTGGCGGTGGCCGCGCATTGCGGCCTGTTCAACATCGGCACCGAAGGGCAGGCCTACATCGCCGGCCTCGGCATCGCCATCGTCTGCCTGAGCTTCGACAGCACACTGCCATGGTGGCTGACCTTCCCGCTGGCGATCATTGCTGCGGCGGCGGTGGGCGCATTGTGGGCGCTCATCCCGGCCTATCTGCAGGCCAAGCGTGGCTCGCACATCGTCATCACCACCATCATGTTCAACTTCATCGCCGCCTCGATCATGGTTTACGTGCTGGTCGGCCCGTTGAAGCCAGCCGCCTCGCAAGCGCCGCAGACGCGTAACTTCCTCGCCGGCGCGGAATTGCCCAAGCTCAACTGGATCATCGAGCTGTTCGGCGCCAAGATCCGTTCGGCGCCGCTCAACGTCACCTTCCTCCTGGCGCTGGTCATGGCCTTCCTGGTCTGGCTGCTGATCTGGCGCACCAAGCTCGGCTATGAAATGCGCACCTACGGTCACAGCCCGAAAGCGGCACGCTATGCCGGCATTTCCGAAACCCGCATCATCATCACCGCCATGATGATCTCGGGCGGGCTGGCCGGCATGATGGCGCTCAATCCGGTGATGGGCGATCAGCACAATGTCGCCATCGACTTCGTTTCCGGCGCCGGCTTCGTCGGCATCGCCGTGGCGCTGATGGGCCGCCTGCACCCTGTTGGCATCGTGCTGGCGGCGATCCTGTTCGGCATGCTCTACCAGGGCGGCGCCGAGCTCGCCTTCGAGATGCCGGCAATCAGCCGCGACATGATCGTCATCATTCAAGGCCTGGTGATCCTGTTTGCCGGTGCTCTCGAGCACATGTTCCGGCCCTACATCCAGGCGCTGTTCGCCTCGTTCAGTCCGCGATCGGTCGGCATGGAAGCGGTCAAGGGGAAAGGTGCCTGAGATGGATGTGTTCAACGCGATCATCCAGACACTGGACTCCACCATCCGCCTCTCGGTGCCGCTGCTGCTTGCCTGCCTCGCCGGGCTCTATTCGGAACGCGCCGGCATCTTCGACATCGGCCTCGAAGGCAAGATGCTGGTCGGCGCCTTCGCCGGCGCGGCCGCCGCTTCCGTGTTCCATTCGGCCTTTGTCGGCCTTGGCATGGCGATCCTGATCTCGGTCGCCTTCGCCATGATCCACGGCTTTGCCTCGATCACCCATCGCGGCAACCAGATCGTCTCCGGCGTGGCGATCAATTTCATCGCCGCCGGCTCGACCATCATCCTCGGCCAGGCCTGGTTCCAGCAGGGCGGGCGCACGCCGGCGCTGCAACCGGGCGAGCGCTTCGAGGCCATCACCTTGCCGGGCGCCGAGGCCATCCGCGACGTGCCGATCATCGGACCGATCTATGCCGAACTGCTGTCGGGCCACTCGATCCTGGTCTATCTTGCCTTCCTGATGGTGCCGTTCACCTGGTGGGTGCTGTTTCGCACCCGCTTCGGCCTGCGCCTGCGCGCGGTCGGCGAAAACCCGGCCGCCGTCGACACCGCCGGCATATCCGTCGCCTGGCTGCGCTACAGGGCGCTGATCTGCACCGGCATCCTCACCGGCATTGCCGGCGCCTACCTGTCGATGGTGCAAAATGGCGGCTTCGTGAAGGACATGACGGCCGGCAAGGGCTACATCGCGCTGGCAGCCCTGATCTTCGCCAAGTGGAAGCCGGTCAACGCCATGTTCGCCTGCCTTCTGTTCGGCTTTCTGGACGCGGCGTCGATCCGCCTGCAGGGATCACCGCTGCCCATCATCGGCAAGGTGCCGGCGCAGTTCATGCAGGCGCTGCCCTACATCCTCACCGTCATCCTGCTCGCCGGCTTCATCGGCAAGGCAATCCCGCCACGCGCCGGCGGCGTGCCTTATGTCAAGGAACGTTGAGCGGCAGGTCGGCTTTGCGCCGGGTTTTGAACACGATCATCGGAGAGAACACCTGAATGTCGCATGATCTGTTCGAGGCCGCCAAGGCCGCCATGGCCAGGGCCTACGCGCCCTATTCGAAGTTTCCGGTCGGCGCTGCCTTGCGAACCGAAGACGGGCGCGTCTTTACCGGCGCCAACATCGAAGTCGCCTCCTATCCGGAAGGCTGGTGCGCCGAGACCACGGCGCTCGGCCACTACATCATGGGCGGCGGCGGCAAGATCGTGGAGATCGCCGTCATCGCCGAACGCATGGCGAAATGCTCGCCTTGCGGCGGCTGCCGGCAGCGGCTGGCCGAATTCTGCCGGCCGGAAACAAAGCTCTATCTCTGCGACAATGCAGGTGTGGCCGAGACCGTGACCATGGGCGACATGCTGCCTTACGGCTTCCGCGGCGATATTTTGAAGTGAACAACGGGCTCAAATGAACAGCTGGCAGCGATGACGGAAAAAGCCCTGGATCATCTCGTCGAAAGGCTGGACGGCCTGGCGCCGGCCACGGCACTGGTGCTCGGTTCGGGCCTCGGCAGTCTGGTCGACCAGATCGAGGACCCGATCCGGGTCTCCTATGCCGACCTTCCGGGTTTTCCCAGAAGCGGTGTCACCGGGCACGCCGGCGAAGTGGTGGCAGGGCTGTTTGCCGGCGTGCCGGTGCTGATGCTGTCGGGCCGCGCACATTACTACGAGCACGGCGTTGCCGCGGCGATGCGGCCGGTGCTGGAAGTGCTTGCCGGCATCGGCATCACGAAGCTGATCCTCACCAATGCCGCCGGCTCGGTCGATCCGGACATGCCGCCGGGCTCGGTGATGCTGATATCGGACCATATCAATTTCTCGGGCACCAACCCGCTGATCGGCGAACCAAGCGACCGGCGTTTCGTCGGCCTGACTGAAGCCTATGATGCCGGCATCCGCCAGGCCATCGAACGGGCGGCAAATGCGACCGGCACCACCCTGCACAAGGGCGTCTATATGTGGTTCTCCGGCCCATGCTTCGAAACGCCGGCCGAGATCCGCATGGCGCGCATCATGGGCGCCAATGCGGTCGGCATGTCGACCGTACCGGAGGTCATTCTCGCCCGCTTCCTCGGACTGCGCGTCGCCGCCTGTTCGGTCATCACCAATTTGGCGGCCGGCATGACCGGGGCCGAGCTATCGCACCAGGAGACCAAGGACATGGCGCCGGTAGGCGGCGCGCGGCTGGCGACGATCCTGCAGCGCGTGTTCCACGACGGACTGCTGGAGACCTGATGCTTCCCCAGGAAATCATCCGCCGCAAGCGCGATGGCCTCAGGCTGTCGGAAGAGGAGATCGCCGGCTTCGTCGAGGGCGTGACGTCAGGCGCCGTTACCGATGGCCAGGCTGGCGCCTTCGCCATGGCGGTGTTCTTCAACGGCATGAGCCGCGACGAGGCCGTGGCGCTCACGCTGGCGATGCGCGATTCCGGCGATGTGCTCGACTGGTCGGACCTGCCCGGCCCGGTCACGGACAAGCATTCGACCGGCGGCGTCGGCGACAATGTCTCGCTGATGCTGGCGCCGATCGTCGCCGCCTGCGGCGCCTATGTACCGATGATCTCGGGGCGCGGCCTTGGCCACACCGGCGGCACGCTGGACAAGATGGATGCCATCCCCGGCTACATCAGCCAGCCCGATGTCGCGCTGTTTCGCAAGGCGGTGCTCGAAACAGGCTGTGCCATCATCGGCCAGACCGCCGACCTCGCGCCCGCCGATCGACGGCTCTATGCGATCCGCGACGTCTCCGGCACGGTCGAATCAGTGCCGCTGATCACCGCTTCGATCCTGTCGAAGAAGCTGGCGGCCGGGCTGCAATCGCTGGTGCTCGACGTCAAGGTCGGCAACGGCGCCTTCATGGAAAAATCGCGCGACGCCACTGCACTCGCCAACAGCCTGGTTGAGATCGCCAACGGCGCCGGACTGAAGGCTTCGGCGTTGATCACCGGCATGAACGAGCCGCTGGCGTCGGCCGCCGGCAACGCCGTCGAGGTGCGCAACGCCGTTGATTTCCTCACCGGCCGGTATCGTGACCGTCGGCTCGAGGATGTGACGCTGGCGCTGGCCGCCGAAATGCTGCAGTCGGCGGGACTGGTGTCGTCCAACCAGGATGGCATGCGGCGCGCCACCGAAACGCTCGCCGGCGGCCGCGCCGCCGCCACTTTCGCACGCATGGTGGCCGCGCTTGGCGGCCCCGCCGATTTCATCGAGAAGCCGGAAAAATATCTGCCTGCGGCGGCGATCGAATTTGCCGTCAAGGCAACCGCAAACGGCTTCGTCACCGGCATCGCCACCCGCGATATCGGGCTCGCCGTGGTCGGCCTGGGAGGGGGGCGCACGCGGCCGGACGACCAGATCGACCCCGCGGTCGGCATCACCAGGCTGTTGCCGGTCGGTGCGGAGGTTGGGATCGGCGAGCCGCTGGCGCTGGTCCATGCCCGCTCATCGGCCGATGCCGAGAGCGCTGCCGCAACCGTGCTTTCGGCCTATACGGTCGGCGCCTCGAAGCCGCCCGCCGACAAGTCGGTCATCCGGCGGATTCTGCCGCGCGGCTAAAGCAATTTCAGGAAAAGTGTGAAACGGCTTCCCGGGAAAAGCGCATAGCGCTTTCCCTTGGGAATTGCGGAAACGAACAGCCTTACTGGACGAGCAGCAGCGTGCCGTTCTCGACCTGGTATTTGTCGAGCCGGTTGAGAAAGCTCATGCCGATCAGATTGGTGCGCAGCGCCCTGTCGTCGAGCACAATGGTCTGGACGTCATTGACCGTGATGTTGCCGATCTGCAGGCGGTCGATCATGGCCACGGCCGCCTTGATGGTGCCGTTGGCCGTGTTGACCTCGTGGCTGAAGTCCGAAGCATTCAGCGACAAGCCGATCCTGCGTGCCGTCGAAATGTTGATGGCGACCAATGTCGCACCGGTGTCGATCATGCCGTCGACCTGGCGTCCGTTGAACTTGAAAGCCGATGAGAAATGTCCGCGCTCGTCAGCCGCGACGACCACCTTGCGGCCCATCGGCAGCGGTACCGCGGGCTTGTTGGGCACCGATGCCAGATTGACGTCTGGTTGGGCTTCGACCGCTTGTTTGCCCGGCACCGCCGACCTCAGCAGGTTTTCGACGAGTTGCGGATTGGACTGATACACAATCGGTATCGATGCCGATGAACCGGCGAAAACGGCAAGGATGAGAAGCTTGCGCAGCATGGATCGGCCTCGCCGCATGACCCCGAAAATCGGGATCGATTTTCGGAAAGGCTCATGCGCAAAATCAAAGTGCTACAGCGTCCTTTGCGCGTCCGAAATGGACGCGCGGCGCCGTAGTGACAGCCGATCGTTAGACCCGGATGGTGTTTGACGCTTTAACGCGCGCCAAAACCGCGCCTTTGCGTAAATATTTGGTAAATCGGACCAGGCGACTTCGCCTGATATTACTTGGTCCCGTACATGCGGTCGCCGGCGTCGCCAAGGCCGGGCATGATGTAGCCCTTCTCGTTGAGCTGGCGGTCGATCGAAGCAGTGAAGACGGGAACGTCCGGATGCGCCTTGATGAAGCGCTCGATGCCTTCGGGCGCCGCCAGCAGGCAAAGGAAACGGATGTTGGTGGCACCACGCTCTTTCAGCTTGTCGATCGCCGCGATCGCCGAATTGGCGGTCGCCAGCATCGGATCGACGACGATCACCAGCCGGTCGGCGAGGTCGCTCGGCGCCTTGAAGAAATATTCGACCGCTTCCAGCGTTTCGTGATCGCGGTAGAGACCGACATGGGCGACGCGGGCCGCCGGAACCAGGTCGAGCAGGCCTTCCAGCAAGCCGTTGCCGGCGCGCAGCACCGAGGCGAAGACCAGTTTCTTGCCCTCAAGCGTCGGCGCTTCCATGGTTTCCATCGGCGTCTCGATGGTCGTCGTCGTCAGTTCGAGGTTGCGGGTGACCTCGTAGCCGAGCAGCAGCGAGATTTCGCGCAGCAGCCGGCGAAAGCCGGCCGTCGAGGTTTCCTTCTTGCGCATGATGGTCAGCTTGTGCTGGACAAGCGGGTGGTCGACGACGGTGACGCCCTTCATGGTGTTCTCCTGATGCCTGCGCCCGAAAATGCGCGCATGGCCCTTTCGGACGCGCCGCGCTTCAAGCTGCCTGGGCGAACCCTAGCGGCAATGCGCCGGCCAAGGAACCGCTTGGCCCGCACCGACCACAGCTTTGTCGGCGGAAATCAGCGTGCCGCGCTGCTCAACCGGGCAAGAAGTGCCGTCTTTGTCTTTCTGTCGACGAAAGCGGCTTCGATGGCTGTACGGGTAACGGCGGCCAGCGCCTTTTCGTTCATCGAGAAATGCTCGGCGGCAATGTCGTATTCGCGCTTCAGCGAGGTCCAGAAATAGGGCGGATCATCGGAATTGAGCGTCACCTTGCAGCCTGCCGCCTGCAGGGACGGAAACGGATGGTCGGCAAAACTGTCGAACACCTTGAGCGCGATGTTGGAACCGGGGCAGCATTCCAGCACGACGCCCTCGTCGGCGATGCGCCTGACGAGGTCCAGGTTCTCGATGGCGCGCACGCCATGGCCGATGCGGGACGGACGGATATGATCGAGCGCCGCCTGGACGGTCTCCCAGCCCGTCAGTTCGCCGGCATGGATGGTGATGCCGAGCCCGGCTTCGCGGGCGATCTCGAAAGCCCTGACATAGTCCTCCATATCGCCGATGCGCTCATCGCCGGCAACGCCGAAACCGGTGACCAGCGGATGCCCGCAGCGCGCCGCGAAGCGCGCCGCCTGCTCGATCGACTCGACGCCGACATGGCGCACGCCGGTAACGATCATGCGGCCCTCGATGCCGGTCTTGGCCTTGGCGCGGGCCATGCCTTCGCCGAGCGCATCGGTATAGGCTTTCGGCGACAGCCCGGCCTTTTTCGCGTGGTCCGGCGAGGTGAACACTTCGGAATAGATGGCGCCATCGCGAGCGAGACTGGTCAGATAATGGTCGGCCAGCCGCGCATAGTCCTCCTCGGTCCGGAACAGATCGGCGGAAAAATCATAAGCCGCCAGGAAGGAGGTGAAATCGTGCCAGACGAAGGAACCGTTCTGGATATAGGGCGAGGTGTCCTTGCCGTATTTCTGCGCCTGGCGGACGACGAGTTCGGGCGCCGCTGCCCCTTCGATGTGGCAGTGCAGTTCCGCTTTCAAAGGCATTCAATCATCCCGTCGGTCCGTCCAGGTCTCGAAAACCCGCCACCTGGAAGCGCGGCTGAACACCGCGCCTTAAACAATAGCGCCCGCACCATCGATCGGCTATGGTCCCGCCGGTTTTATGACGGATCAAAAAAATGTCAGTTGAGAGAACCACGGCCGCGGGCGGCATGGAAACCTCCTATGGTTTCAAGCGTGTAGGGGCTGGCGACAAGCAGTCCCTGGTCAACGATGTTTTCCACAAGGTCGCCAACCGCTACGACCTGATGAACGATCTGATGTCGGCCGGCCTGCACCGGCTGTGGAAGGACGCCATGGTCACCTGGCTCAATCCTCCCAAAAGGATCGGCTGGCGCGTGCTGGACGTTGCCGGCGGCACCGGCGACATCGCCTTCCGCATCGTCGATGCCAGCCACGGCAATGCTCATGCCACCGTGCTCGACATCAATGGCTCGATGCTGGCTGTCGGCCGCGACCGGGCCGAAAAGAAGGGCCTGTCCGGCAACACCGATTTCGTCGAGGCCAATGCCGAGGAACTGCCCTTCCCTGATGCCACATTCGATGCCTACACCATCGCTTTCGGCATCCGCAACGTACCGCGCATCGAGGTGGCCTTGGGCGAAGCGTTTCGCGTGCTGAAGCCCGGTGGGCGCTTCCTGTGCCTGGAATTTTCCGAGGTCGAGATGCCGCTGCTCGACAAGGCCTATGAAGCCTGGTCGTTCAACGCCATTCCCAAGATCGGCAAGATGGTCACTGGCGACGGCGAACCCTATTCCTATCTGGTCGAATCGATCGCCAGGTTTCCCAATCAGCAGAATTTCGCGACGATGATTTCCCGCGCCGGCTTCGACCGCGTTTCCTTCCGCAACTATTCCGGCGGTATTGCAGCACTTCATTCGGGCTGGAAGCTTTGAGGCCGGACCGCATTTCTCATAATCGACGCGTGCTATGCCGGTTCAAAGAGCCGGCAGGATTGGCGCTGCCATGAGCAATGTCAGTGCAGGATTCCGGCTCGTAAGGGCCGGCTGGGTGCTGGTCCGCGAGGGTGTCGTCGCCGCCTTGCCGGGTGAGGAGCTGTCCGGCCTGCCGAAGTTCGGCTGGCGGATGGCGCGGCTGTTCACCCGCCGCCGCGCGCTGGCCTATGAGCGCAGCGACCGGCTGGCCAAGGCGGTCGTCCGACTCGGTCCATCTTATGTAAAGCTCGGCCAGTTCCTGGCGACACGGCCCGACGTCGTCGGCAACGACATGGCGCTCGATCTCGCCACGTTGCAGGACAAGATGCACACCTTCCCCAGGGCCGAGGCCATCGCGGCGGTCGAGGCTTCGCTCGGGCGCAAGGTCGGCGATCTCTATACGCAATTCGGCGACCCGGTCGCCGCCGCCTCCATCGCCCAGGTCCATGCCGCCGACGCTCTCCATGACGGCATTGCCACCAAGGTGGCGGTCAAGGTGATCCGGCCCGGCGTGCGCCGCCGTTTCTTCCAGGATCTCGAAAGCTATTTCCTCGCCGCTCGCCTGCAAGAGAAATACATCCCCTCGTCACGCCGGCTGCGGCCGGTCGAGGTCACCCAGACGCTGGCACAGACCACCAAGATCGAGATGGATCTTCGCCTCGAGGCGGCGGCTCTCTCGGAGCTCGGCGAAAGCACCAGGGATGACTCCGGCTTTCGCGTGCCGTCCGTCGACTGGGAGCGCACCGGCCGCGACGTCTTGACCATGGAATGGGTCGACGGTGTCAAGATGAACGACATTGCCGGCCTGGAGGCCGCCGGCCATGAACTGAAGGCGATCGCAGCAAACCTCATCCAGTCGTTCCTGCGCCACACGCTGCGCGACGGGTTCTTCCATGCCGACATGCATCCGGGCAATTTGTTCGTCGAGGCAAACGGCACCATCGTTGCCGTCGATCTCGGCATTGCCGGCAGGCTCGGCAAGAAGGAGCGCCGCTTCCTCGCCGAAATTCTCTATGGCTTCATCACGCGCGACTATCTGCGTGTCGCCGAGGTCCATTTCGAGGCCGGCTATGTGCCGCGCCAGCACAATGTTGCAGCCTTCGCGCAGGCGATCCGGGCCATCGGCGAGCCGATCCATGGCCAGCCGGCCGAGACCATCTCGATGGCCAAGCTTCTGACGCTGCTGTTCGAGGTCACCGAACTCTTCGACATGGCGACGCGGCCCGAATTGATCCTGTTGCAGAAGACCATGGTGGTGGTCGAGGGCGTGGCGCGCACGCTCGACCCGGCCTTCAACATGTGGAAGACGGCCGAGCCGGTGGTCGGCGACTGGATATCAGGCAATCTTGGGCCGCGTGGCATGATGATCGATGCGCGTGACGGCGCCAGGGCGCTGCTCACGCTGGCCCGCCAGATTCCCGAGCTTGCGGCGCGCACCGACCGGCTGTCGCGCGAGATCGACCTGATGGCGGAGCACGGCCTGCGCTTCGACGAAACCACCGCCCACGCCATTGGCAAGGCCGAGGCGCGCTACAGCCGCTCCGGCCGCTGGGCACTGTGGGTCATCGCGCTGACGCTCGTCTATATCGCCTGGAAGATCATCTGAGTGCATGCAATGACAGCAATGCTGTCATTGCATGCACGCTGCTTGTTGCCTATATTAAGCGGCATGGAGCAAGACCATGAGCACGATAACAGTCCGCAACCTTGACGACAACGTGAAGCAGGTGCTCCGCGAGCGCGCCGCCGCGCGCGGCGTTTCGATGGAGCAGGAAGTGCGGGATGCCTTGCGTGAGGCGGCAATCCCAAAAACCAGGCTTGAGAATGGGGCGTGGCGACTGAAGGCTTCCCGTGACGAAATCTTGGCGCTCGGGCGGAAGCTGGAACGCCCTTTTGATCTCAAAGCGATTACTGACCATATGTGGGACGAGGGACTTCTGTGACAGTCGCGGTCGATACCTCGGCGTTGATCGCAATCCTTGGCGCGGAGCCGGATGCCGCTGCATTCGTCGACGTTTTCGGTACCTCATCTGTTGCACTGGTAAGCGCAGCGACGCTGCTGGAGGCGCATTGTGTCGCGAGCCGGTCGAGTGATGGCGTTAACGTCAACGAACTCAAACTGCTAATCGATCTTCTCGAGTTGACGGTAGTTCCTTTTGATTTAGCGCAGCTTGAAGTCGCACGGCTTGCCTACTCTCTCTATGGCCGTGGATCTCATCATCGTGCTGATCTCAACATGGGCGACTGTTTCGCTTACGCCTTGGCCAAGACGCGAAACCTGCCGCTGCTTTTCAAGGGTAATGATTTCATCCATACCGATATCGAACCGGCGCTGAAGCCGGCATGACACTGGACAGGAACTGGTCTCAGGCATGAGCCTCTCCGGCAAGCGCATCCTGCTCATCATTGGCGGCGGCATCGCCGCCTACAAGGCGCTCGATCTGATCCGCCGGCTGCGCGAGCGTGGTGCGGCGGTGCGGGTGATCATGACATCGGCGGCACAGGAATTCATCACCACGCTGTCGGCCGGCGCGCTCTCCGCCGACCATGTCTTTACCGAACTGTTCGACCGCCAGGACGAGCACGATGTCGGCCACATCAGGCTGTCGCGCGAGGCCGATCTGCTGGTGGTGGCGCCCGCCACCGCCGACCTGATGGCCAAGCTCGCAAACGGCCACGCCAACGATCTGGCCTCCACGGTGCTCATCGCCACGGACAAGCCGGTGTTGATGGCGCCGGCCATGAACACCAGAATGTGGGCGCATCCGGCCACCCGCCGCAATCGCGCGACGCTGCAGAAGGACCGCGTCACCTTCGTCGGTCCGGCCAGGGGTGAGATGGCCGAAAGCAATGAAGCCGGCGAAGGCCGCATGGCCGAGCCGCTGGAGATCGTCGCCGCCATCGAGGCACTGCTCGACGTCGGCCCGAAGTCGCTGTCGGGGCGCAAGATCATCGTCACCTCCGGCCCGACGCATGAGCCGATCGACCCGGTGCGCTACATCGCCAACCGTTCGTCCGGCAAGCAGGGCCATGCCATCGCGGCAGCACTGGCCAGGCTCGGCGCCGATGTGCACCTCGTCTCCGGCCCTGTCGGCATCGTCGATCCGGCTGGCGTGAAGACCATCCATGTCGAACGTGCGCAAGAGATGCGCGACGCGGTGGAACAGCTCCTGCCCGCAGACGCGGCGGTGTTCGTCGCCGCCGTGGCCGACTGGCGAACCGAGAATTCAGCCGGTGAGAAGATCAAGAAGGTCGCCGGCGAAGGGCCGCCGGTGCTGCGCATGGTCGAGAATCCCGACATTCTCGCCAGCGTCGGCCATCACAGCCAGCGACCCGGCCTGGTTATCGGCTTCGCCGCCGAGACGCAGGATCTCCTGCGCAACGCCGAGGCCAAACTCAAGAAAAAAGGCGCCGATCTCATCGTCGCCAACGACGTGTCGCAGGGAAGCGGCGTCGGTTCTTCGGGCGTGATGGGCGGCGATCGCAACCGGGTGCGGATCGTGTCAAAGGCTGGCGTCGAGGAATGGCCGGAGATGAGCAAGGATGATGTGGCGGCGCGGCTCGCCGCCCTGATCGCCGAAAGGCTTAAAACGATCGTCGTTTGAGCTGAAAGACGTTCTGCTGCAGTGACGCACCGCCCTGCCGCGAGATGGCATTCAGGCGGCGCGCTTTAAGTCCTGCGGCCTACATCAATTGGTCAAAAGCTCGGCGGTCCGGGCAAGCGCGCCGGCGAAGCCGTTGAGCGGAATGGAGAAGCTCACCGCTTGTCCGGTGTCTGCCGCGAAAGCGTCGATCTTCAGTGTGGTGCCTGATTTCAGCAGTGGCGTGACAGTCGCATCGAACACCACCGGCACCAGACAGCCGACGACCTGGCAGGTGTTGAACGCCAGGCTGCCGTCCAGCTTCTGATCGTCGATGGTCAGGCTGACCCCCTTGGCCAGCGCCAGGCCGAACGGCAACGCAAGCGTGCCCGTGGCATCCTCGCCGGTCTTGCTCACCAGCTCGATCGCCAGCAGCCGCTGATTGCTTTGCTTGTTGAATTGCTGATGCGACAGGCTGCAGGTCTTGGCCGTGCCCGATATCTGGCAATTGACCGTCCAGTCGCCGTGGGTTTCAGACAGTGCCGACGCGCCGCCGGGCAACTGCGGCGCATCCGCGGCAGCGGGTGCCGCGACCGCCTTGTCGCTCTTGGTTTGCGCCGCCACGGCGGCCACGCCCACGGTGCAGGCAACACCCAGCATCGCCACGAAATACGCGTACTTCCTCATCAAGATCCCTCCCGCCCGGCTCCGCCTCGGGCCAGCTAGAAACTGACCTTGAGAGACGCGCTGATCGCGTTCTGTTTAACCGTTTCGCCGAAGGCGCCATTATATCTGACGGACATGCCGACGCCATTGACGCCATTCAGCTCAAGGCCGGCGCCGACCCGATAGAGCGGCGAATCGACGGTCTCCGTCAAGTGCAATGCGGGGTTGCCAGGCAGATTCTCCGCCGCCGCGAAGCGACCTTCGATTTCCCACTCCTTGTCGGAAAACTCCACGCCAGCCTTGCCATAGACGCGAAGGCTGGCAATGTCGCTGAGTGCAAGGTCGGTACCGATCTCGAAAGCCGGCGTCGCCGAATAATACATGTTGGCGCTGCCGTCGAAGTTGAAGGCGGCAACCGAGCCCGCTTCCTTGCCGGAAACACGCAGCCAGCGCGCGTCGAACTGCAGGGTCGGCTGCAGGTAGAAAGCACCCATCTCCTGCGTTATGCCGAGCCGCGCCGAACCGCCGAACTGGGCGGTTTTCTGTGTGTAGGTGACACTGTTGCCGATGCCAGGCAGCAATGCCTCCGGCAGATAATCGCCGATCAGCGTTTCGCCCGGAATGAAGGCCACCTGATCGAGATGCGTATCGCGCTCGCCCTTGAAGGAGCCGGTGCCGCCGCCGAGTGCAAAGTCGATGAAATAGTTCTTGTCGGCATATTTCGCCAGCGCGTACGCCTGCCAGGATTCGCCTGTCGTCGCCGACAGAAGCTCGCCGTTGAAATCGATCTTCGAATCGAATTCGGTCCGGCCTATGGTTGCGCCAAGCGACCAGTGCTGACTGACCTCGCCAAGACCGCCAAGCGACATCGTCTTCAACACGTCGTCGCGGCTGGTGGTTCCGCCCCCCCGCGTCGCGGCTGTACTCGGCTTGCGGACTGATCGACGCCCAGACACAGCGTCCGTCGGGATCCTTGTAGGCGGGAACGCCGGTGCATTCGCGCGCCGCCTCCAGCATGATGTCCGTGGAGCGGTTGATCATCTCGAATGTGTGCACGGCATAGTGCGGCGTCAGCCGCGTCAGGGCCGCGCCGAGCTCCATTTCATCGGGCAGGAAGCGCAGCATGTTGATCAACAGCGCCATCGGATTGTCTGGGCTCGATGAAGCCTCGACATCGTCGAGATACTGCGCCATCTGGAAGACGCCGGGATCGGTCGTGCCGGAGTTAGGATCCTGTGCCAACTCCAGGAAAGTCGGATTGTCGGCATAGAGAACCAGATCCGTTCCGCCGACCACCTTGGTCAGGAAATTGAAGCCGACCGCCGGATGCAGCGTCGTCGGCGTGATGCCGGAATCGGTCATCGCCGATCCGGTGGCCAGCACATATTCGGCGAACAATTTGTCGATCGACAGGAAGTTCAACGGCGCCTCGCCATCGAAGTCGCCAGCCACCGTTAGTGCAAGGGCATCCGTGATCTGGTTGTTGAGATCGACGTCGGTGACGAAGTCGCCGGAGAATATCTGGGTGAAGCCGCCGGTGACATCCACTTTGGCCACGACGCCGATGCCCTGGTTGGTAAACAGCCCGTCATTGGTGAACTTGCCGCCGCCGAGATCGATGGTCTTGAGGCCGACCATCGAGGCGTCGGCGATATTGTGGAAGCTGTTCGTGCCGCCGCCGAGATCCATGTTGCCGATCACCCGTCCGAGCGTGTCGGCAATCTTCGAATTCTCCACATGGTCATCGCCCGATGTGCCGGTGATAGCCAGTGGACTGAAATCGTCCAGAAGCGATTCCAGGATCGCATTCGTCGGCACGACGGGACCGGGAGCCAACAGGAAGGCCTGAAATGCCTGGAATTGCGATGCCTGGATGGTGAAGCTCGGCGTTGCGCCCATCGCATAGAGCAGGCTGTGATTGATCAGATTGTTGTCGGCACCGCCGACAAGCATCGCCGCCACGCCGGTTCCGGCACCGCCAATCGTGTACTGGCCATTCAGGTTGATGGTGATGTTGCCCTTGGCGCCCTTGGCCGTGCTCTCGCCATAGACAGCCACAGAATCGGCACCTTGCGCGAAGAGGCTGTCGCCTGCCGTCAAATCGACCGCATGGGCATTGCCGGCGCCAGTGGCGCTCTGGCCGAACATCGCATACGAACTTGCGCCCTTGACCCAGACTTGGCTGTCCGTGCTTGCGGCCGACGCCGCGGCGTCGCCGATACCGCCTTGCGAGCCGGCCGCCGACTGGCCCATGGCCAGCGAATCCATGCCGCCGGCGCCTCCGCCACCGCCCACCGCTTGGGCAACGATGCCGTGGCCACGGTCGCCATCGGTCTCAATGGCGCCGGACTGGATGATGGTCACCTTGCCGCCGGTGCCCTTAGTGCCGCCAGGCGTGTTGAAGCCGATGGCGTTTGGCCCGCCGCCGTCGTCGTCAGCGCCAAAGCGGCCGAAACCGGCACCACCGATGCCGCCGCCGCCACCGACCGACTGCGCGATGATAGCGATGGAATCCTTGCCCGTCGTCGTGATCATGCCGGTGCGGATGACGGTAACATCCCCGCCATCGCCGCCATTGCCGCCGAGACCGCCAATGGCCAACGCATTCGAGCTCTTGCCCTTGGCGTCGCCGCCATAGCCGCCACCGCCGCCGACCGATTGCGCGACCACGCCGTGCGCGCGCTCGCCATGGGTGATGATGGTGCCGGAAACCGTGACATCGACCTTGCCACCATTGCCGCCATTGCCGCCAAAGCCGCCAAGCTGCAGCGCGACCGAATCATCTCCCGCCGTGTCGGCCGATACCACGCCGCCATAACCGCCGCCGCCGCCGACGGACTGGGCGAAGATGCCGAGCGCCCCATCCTTCCAGGTTTCGATGATGCCGTCATTGTTGACCGTGACATGGCCGCCATTGGAGCCGTCGCCGCTCGGCAGAGAAATCGCGCCGCCGATCGTCATGTCGGCCTCCGAAGCGTTGGCCGCGGCACCCGAAGCACCGCCGCCACCGCCTACCGATTGCGCGAAAATGCCGTGCGAAAGATAGCCGAGCGTGGTGATCTTGCCATGATTGTCGACGATTACGTCGCCACCGCTGCTGCCCCCACCGCCCAGCCCGCCAATCGCCAGCGTCACCGACGTTTCCGCGCTGCCTGTCTCGGTCGAGCCGGCGCCGGCCGCGCCACCGCCACCGCCCACCGATTGCGCGAAGATGCCGTGCGAATTGTCGCCCTTGGTCAGGATCTCGCCCGACCCGAAATTGGTTACATGAACGGTTTCGCCGCTCTTGCCGCCGGTGCCGCCGGCGCCGCCGAGGCTCAAGGTTATGGCCACATTGGAGTCCTTGGCCGAGGTGCCCGAAGCGCCGCCGACGCCGCCGCTGCCGCCGATCGACTGCGCCAGTATGCCGTGCGAATAGGCCTTTTCGGTCTGGATCCAGCCGCTGTTTTCGACATTGACCTTGCCGCCATTACCGCCAACGTTGCCGGACCCGCCCGGTGACAGGTTGACACTGACTTCCGATTCATCGGTATGACCGGTGCTTTCGCCGGCGCCACCGGCGCCACCGCCTCCGCCCACCGACTGTGCGAAGATGCCGATGGAACGCTCCTGCTGGGTCCAGATGCCGGCCGTGGCGAGATTGAAGACGTCGACCTGGAAAGCGCTGCCACCGCCGCCGCCTGCCCCGCCAAGCGCGCCACCGATCGCATATTTACCCAATACGCCCGATGTCGCCGAGCCGCCGACACCACCACCGCCGCCGATCGAGTTGGCGCTGATACCATACGAATCGGCGCCGTCGGTCACGATCAGGCTCCGGTTGGTTACAGAGACCGTGCCGCCATTGCCGGCGCCACCCGCGGCGAGGCCGATCGCCGCGCCGATCCCGACGGACGTCTCGCCTTCGCTGCCTCCGCCAACGATCTCCTCGTCGGTCGAAGCCGCGCCGCCGCCGCCACCGCCGCCGCCGACCGACATCGCCAGGATACCGATGGAGTTGAAGCCCTGCGTCCGGATTACTCCGGAATTGTCGACATGCACACCTGCGCCGATGACGTTGTTGCCGTCATCCAGGCGGAACAACGCCGCATCGTTGCCGGAGCCGCCCGAACCGCCAATGCCGACATTGACGGTGACACTCGTCTCGCTGGTGCCACCAAGATGGAACGCCTTGGCGTTGCTCGATCCGCCCATGCCGCCGCCGCCGCCCAGCGATTGCGCGACGATGCCCGAGGAGAAATCGCCCTTGGTCGTCAAATTACCGGTGTTGATCACGTCGACCGCGCCGGAGATATTGCCGGTGCCGCCCCCGCCTCCGACGGTCACATTGGCCGCAACGTTGACGCCTTGGCCGCCGCCCAGATCGGCGGTCGCACCGTTGGTCGAGCCGCCATTGCCGCCGCCGCCGCCGATCGACTGCGCAAGGATCGCCGCGCTCATGTCGCCATCCGTCTGCACCGCCATGGCATTGTGGACGAGCACATCGTCGCTGACATTGCCGTCGCCGCCGCCGCCGCCGATGCTCACCGTGGCGTTGACGCTGACATTGACGCCATAGCCGCCAGCCGCAGCCCAGGAATCGCCGCCATTGCCGCCGCTGCCGGCAACCGACTGGGCAAGAATGCCGCCAGCTTGGTAACCCTTGGTGACGATGCTGCCGCCGCCGCTGAGGCCGGTATCGACGATCACCAGGTCGCTGCGGCCACCGTCGCCGCCCCACCCGCCGACAGTAACGCCGAGGCTGACATTGACGCCGTTGCTGACCGAGCCGGCCATCGTGGCCGCACGGCCGCCATTGCCGCCGCCGCCGCCAATCGACTGTGCCACGATGCCGCCCGAACCGACCGCGTCGGTGTCGGCGATGATGTTGCCGTCCGCCCTGACCGTAACCTTGCCGCCAGGGCCGCCATCGCCGCCCTCGCCTCCAACCGAAACGCCGACCGCTGCCGATGCGTAGAAACCCGCGCTGAAGGCTCCGGAATAGGCATTGCCGCCATTGCCGCCGCTGCCGCCGACCGATTGCGCCAGGATGGCTTTGGCGCCCGCGCCTGCGACATGGATGTCACCCTTGTGCGTGACGGTGACCTGATCGCTCAGGTTCGCGTCGCCGCCGCCGCCGCCGATCGCGACGCCAGCCGCACCGAAGACACCGACCGCGCCGGCGCTGCCGCCATTGCCGCCGCCGCCGCCGACCGATTGCGTCAGGATGCCGTGCGCGAGCGCGCCCTTGGTGATTATGTTTGCGGTGTTCTTGACCTCGACCTGGCCACCCGCCCCGCCAGCGCCGCCCTGGCCACCGACAGCGACAGCGGCAAAGGCGCCACCGGCGCCCGCCAGGCCTCCATCACCACCTGAACCACCGACCGACTGCGCGAAGATGCCGATCGAAAGGTCCCTGTCAGTGGTGATCCTGCCCGTATTTTCGACATAGACTTTCTGGCTGCCGCCGCCGGAACTGCCGTTGCCGCCAATCGAGAAGGAAGGCCCGCCAACCGTCACCGCAAAGCCACCGGAGCCACCGCCGCCGCCGACCGACTGCGCCATGATTCCGTGCGACTGGACGCCTTCGGTCTGCACGATGGCGCCGTTGATGACATCGACGGTCTTGCCGCCGCCACCGCCGGCGCCCTTGCCACCGATCCCGATGCCGAGGCCCAGGTTCAGCCCTGCGGAGCCGCCGCCAGTGCCGCCGCCACCGCCAATGGATTGTGCGACAATGCCCGTCGAGCGATCGCCGATCGTATGGATCAAGCCGCGCCAATTGTGGCCCTGACCGTCTCGGCCTCGCCGGCCGCTCCGCCTTTGCCGCCGATGCCGATGGTCGCGGCGATAGCGCCGTTGAAAGAAAAGCCGCCATTGCCGCCGCCGCCGCCGATCGATTGAACGATCAGGCCGGCCGAGTCGGCTCCATGGGTGGTGATGGTGGTCGTCGTGGAGTTGTAGGCGACCTTGCCCGCGGCGCCGCCGCCGGCGCCACTGCCGCCGATGCCGACGGTCAGGCCAAGGCCGACACCGATGACGCCGCCGCCATTGCCGCCGCCGCCGCCGATCGATTGCACGATGATACCGGCCGACCTTTCCTTGAAGGTTTCGACCGAACCATTATAGGTCGCATCGACTGTCTTGCCCGCGCCTGCCGCGCCGCCGCCACCACCGATGCCCAGATTGGCGATCGCGCCAAACGTGCCGACGAAGCCGCCATTGCCGCCACCGCCACCGACGGATTGCACCACCAGGCCGATCGAGTCGGTGCCGTGCGTGGTGATCGATTGCTGTCCGCCATTGGCGGTGCGGAAGAACACGTCGCCGCCATCGCCGCCGCCGCTGCCTTTGCCTCCGATACCGACGCTAGCGCCGAAGAGCGCGCCTTCCACGACAAAGCCGCCATTGCCGCCACCGCCGCCAAGCGACTGGGCGACAATGCCTCCCGACCTGTCCTGCATGGTCTCGACGAAGCCGCCGGTGGTGACGTCGACTTTCCTGGCGAAGCCGCCTGAGCCAGCCGAACCGCCCACGCCGACAGCCACGAGACCCGCGCCACCGAGAGCGAAGCCGCCATTGCCGCCGCCGCCGCCCACCGACTGGGCGAGGATGCCGATGGAATCGGTGCCGCGCGTCGTGACCTTGGCGTTTGCGATGTTGTAGGTGACCTCGTCTCCGTTGCCCGCCGCGCTGCCGCAGCCGCCGACAGAAACGGACACGATGCCGCCAAGCGCAAAGGCGCCCCCGCCATTGCCGCCGCCGCCTCCCACAGACTGTGCGAGGATGCCAATGGCCGAACGACCGTTGGTGTCGACCGTCGGACCGGTCGCGGCCTGGTTGACGTTGACGGCTCCGGCATTGCCGCCGGTTCCGCCGCCGCCGCCGATCGCGACAGCGACTGCCGGGGCGACCGACAGGGCAAAGCCGCCATTGCCGCCACCACCACCGACCGACTGAGCCAGAACGCCATGCGCGCCATCGCCGCTGCCGTCAGCGCCGGTTGTTATCATCCCGCCGACATTGGCGGTGACGGTACCGCCTTTGCCGCCGCCGCCGGCCGAGCCGCCGATCGACACGATGCCGGCTGCCCCGCCGCCATCACCGCCGCCGCCGCCGACCGATTCGACCAGCATGCCAATAGCGCCGAGACCGTTGGTGGTGATGGTCCCGGTGTTGCTACCGGTTGCATTGGCGCCATCATTGCCCGCGCCGCCGGTGCCACCGCCGCCGAACAGGCCGAAGGCGTCGCCGCCGCCGCCACCGCCGCCGCCGACCGATTGCACGGCCATGCCGCTGGCGAAATCGCCATGCGTGATGATGCTGCCCGAGTTGCTGCCCGTAGCATTTCCGCCCAAAGTTGCGCCGCCGCCATTGCCGCCGCCGCTGACCACGCCGACGCCATCAGCGCCATTGCCACCCACACCGCCTGCCGATCGTACCAGCATGCCGTAGGAGGCGAATCCCGATGTTTCCACCTTGCCGGCGTTGCTTGCCGATGCGGTGCCCCCCGAGGCGCCATCGCCACCATCACCGGCATCGACGCCAAGACTGACGATGTTGTCCCCGCCCTGGCCGCCATTGCCGCCGCTGGCGTTGGAAAAGATGCCGTAGGAGAAGTCGCCCGTCGTCGTGATGTCGCTGGTGCCAGACGCAACGGCGTTGGCGCTGCCGCCGGTGTTGCCGCTTCCGGCGTCACCGCCGAGGTTCACGATCGCGGGAAGCGCGCCGCCGCCGCTGCCGCCATCCCCGCCGACCGCCGAAGCAACGAAGCCGTGATGGCCAGTGCCTGTGGTCAAAATCGTAGCGTTGTTGAGAATATCGACGGATCCGCCAACAGCGCCATTGCCGCCCTCACCGCCATTGGTTTCGAAGGGCGTTCCAGCCAGGCCCTCGCCGCCATCACCGCCATCGCCGCCATTCGCCGTACCGACGAATCCAGATGCGTTGACGTTTATCTGCGGAGCGTTGTTTACGGCTCCAGGGGTCGCATTTGTAATCGATCCGCCGGGATCGCCATTATCGCCATCTGCGTCAAAACCACCAGGTCCCCTGTCCGGAGCATCCGGGCCGTTCTTGTCTATGACGAACTGAGCATGCGCCGCCGGTATCGGCGGAAAATCCACCAGCGCGGTGGCGCCGAGGAGGACTATCAACCGTCCGGCAATCACTGACCGGTGACGGTGAGCCGAGCCCGACGCTTCTGGCACTCGTGGCGCCGGCCCCAGTTTGAACAAAGTCCACGTTTGCGCCGCACGGAGCGCACAAGGCGAGATGATGTCAAGCAGCGCTTGGCCAAGCGCTGCTTGCTGGGATACCTCTGCCAAGTAGGTATCGGCAGCGTCGATATCGGAACCCGAAACCGCGAATGCGTGTTTGATGGCAAAGCCACCACGCTTTGGAAACAAAGCCATGCACCTACCCCCCGTTTAACGGGGCGCGCCTCAATGCCTGGTTGAGTCCGACGCCGCCGCTATGCTCTGCTCATGCAATTGCAATAAGGATGCCGGCACTGTGCAATAAGGTTCAATGCATTAAAACAGAGCATCCGCATTCCCACTTGCGGAGCTCTGACTCAATTAGAATACATTAACTTATGCCGGATGAAACCGAAAATTTACGTGGGAACACTGACTAAAGCCGCTGGCGTTTCATAGTCGTCATATGACGACTATCTGCGGTTCGCGGCTGGAATCGCAGAACAAAGCGATTGGACTGCCCGATTTCGTGATGCTCGACCCGCTGGCCATGGCATCGCCGCGCAAACGTCCTATATCAGTGGGCAGAGTTTTTTGCGCGGGAATGAGCGAATGTCGGCACTTCGGCCATCAACGATCTTCACAGTGGCAATGCTGGCCACGGCAGTGCTGGCGGGCGTTTGCCTGCCGGCTTCCGCACAAGCGCTCAATTCCGCTACCGGCAACAATGCGCTGATCCGGCAGAACGACCTGCAAATCCTGCAAAACAGGATACAGCGGCAGCAATATCAGCAGCAACAGCAGCAGTACCGCGCCCAGGACCGCCAGATCGTTCAGCAACCGCCCCCGGTCGTGCAGCAGCTCAAGCCAAGCTGCCAGACCCAGATAATCGGCACCACCGCCGTGAGCAATTGCCGCTGACAACAAGGCCTTTTTCATTTATTTAGCCGACTTAGGTATTTCGAGTGTCTTTCGGCATATGCGAAAGTTTTGGCGGCACATGCGAAAGTTTTGGTTTTGCAACGACGCCTTGTCGCGCTATGCGGCATTGCATCGACTGGATTGACGAATGGCAGCCACCAAGAAGAAGGCCGTACGCAAGGCAAAGAAGGGTGAGAGGATCCGCCAGGTGGCGGCTATTCCCTTTCGGCTGACCGCGCACGGCGACATCGAGGTCATGCTGGTCACGTCACGCACCACCAGGCGCTTCATCGTCCCCAAGGGCTGGCCGATGAAGGGCAAGAGCGGGCGCAAGGCGGCCACCATCGAGGCGCAGGAGGAAGCCGGCGTACTCGGCAAGACGCTGAAGCAGCCGGCGGGCACCTATTCCTACTGGAAGCGGCTGGCCAATCGCTTTGTCCGCGTCGACGTCATCGTCTTTCTGCTCGAGGTAACGGAGGAACTGGCCGACTGGCAGGAAGCCAAACGACGCCAGCGGGCCTGGCTGGCGCCGGCCGACGCGGCCATGCTCATCGACGAGCCGGATCTTTCAACGTTGGTGAAAACGCTGAAGCTTCCTCAGCCTATGCAGGTGGACCAGGCGTAAAGCCTCACTCGCCAGGCTCATCGCTTTCGGGAAACGGCCGCACCGGCGTGCCGGTATAGGCCCACAGCCACTCGCGCGGCAGCGGCCCTTTGTTTCGCTCGGCCTGCTGCGACTGCTCCCAGGCATGCGCCAGGATGCCGACCGAACGCGACAGCACGAAAAGCCCGCGCGTCAGCGGCGGTGGAAAGCCGAGTTCGCCATAGATGACGGCGGTGGCGCCATCGATGTTGAGCGGTATCTTTTTCCCCTTGCGCCGCGCGACGTCCGCCTCGATCGCTTCTGCAATATCGGCGAAACGTCCATTGACGGCACCGCGTGCGGCAAATTCGCGGGTCAGTTCCAGCAAGCGCGGCGCGCGCGGGTCGACGGGATGGAAGCGATGTCCGAGCCCCGGCACATAGCCCTTCTCCTCGGCGAAGAACCGGTCGAGCCGCGCGGAGACTGCTTCATTCAGCGTCATCCCGGCATCGATCGCCCCAGCAATGTCACCATAGAAGGAAAGCGCCTGCTCGCCGGCGCCACCGTGCACGTCGCCGAGAACGTTGATGGCCGAGGCCATGGCGCTGTTGATACCGACGCCGCAGGTTGCAGCCATGCGCGCGATGGCGATCGATGGCGCCTGCGGTCCGTGGTCGACGGCGGCAGCCAAGCCAATGCCGAGCAACTCTGCCTGGTCCTCGCTGGGCAGTTCGCCGCGCAGCATCAGCCAGATGACAGCCGGGAAGCTGACGCGGCCGATCAGATCCTGGATCTCGTAGCCGCGCAGCCGGATGACACCAGGCCGCATCTCGATGATGTCGGTCTGCCACCATTCCTCGCCGCGCTCACGGCCTGTCTTCTTCTCCGTGCCGCTCATGCGCTTGCCTTTGTCTTGGCGCGCGGTGGCAGGTCGGCGAACACCTCGCCCATATGTTCGCCGAGCGCCGGCGGCGGCTTTGTCGGCAAGGGCGCCTCGCCATCGACCATGAAGCCGCCGCGCAGAACGGTCAGCGGCTTGTCCATGCCAGCCACATCGTCGAAATTCGCGGTCACCTGGCGTTCGAGGACTTGCGGCTCGGCCAGCACTTGCGGGATCGTCAGCACCCTGCCGGCAGGCACGCCGGCGCGATTGAGCATCTCTTCCCAGGCCGCAGCCGGCGCGCCCGCCAGGGCGTGCTCGATCTCGACTTTAAGCGCCGCACGGTTGCGCTTGCGCGTCTCGCGCTCGGCAAAGCGGGCATCCAAGGCCAGTTCCGGCCGGCCGATCAGCCGGCACAGCGTCACGAACTGTTCCTGCTTGTTGGCGGCGATATTGATGAGCCCGTCGCCGGTGCGAAACGCACCGGAGGGTGCCGCCGTCATGTTCTCATTGCCCATCGGCTTGGGGTCGATGCCTGCGGTCAGATAGTTGGAAACCGGCCAGCCAAGCGCGGAAAGTGTGCATTCGAGCATCGAGACGTCGAGAAAGGCACCCTCGCCGCTCGTCTTCTGCCGCACCAGCGCCGAGGTAATGGCGAACGCGCCGACCAGCCCGCCAAGCGTGTCGGCCACGGGATAGCCGACCCGCAGCGGCGCCGTTTCCGGTGTGCCGGTGATGCTCATGATCCCCGACAGGCCCTGGATGATCTGGTCATAGGCGGGATTGTCGCGCATCGGCCCGGTCTGGCCGAAACCTGATATCGCGCAATAGACGAGGCCGGGACGGACCGCCTTCAGCGCCTCGTAGCCAAGCCCCAGCCGATCCATCACGCCCGGGCGGAAATTCTCCACCAATGCGTCGGCGCTGGCCACCAGATCGAGAAAACGCTCGCGATCGGCTTGCTTCTTGAGGTAGAGCACCACCGACCGTTTGCCGGCGTTCTGCGCCAGGAACGATGCGCCCATGCCGGCGCTGTTCAGCTTTGGCGAGCCGCCGAGCTGGCGGGCCAGGTCGCCGCCTTGCGGCGCCTCGACCTTGATCACATCGGCGCCGAGCAGCGCCAGCTGATAGGCGCAGTAGGGACCGGCCAGCACATTGGTCAGGTCGAGGACGCGGATACCGGAAAGCAGTTCTGTCATGGCATCATGGATCGATCAGGCATCGCCGGGCACATGCTCCGGTCCGCGCCGACGCCGATGCTCGATGAAGGCCCAGATATGCGGGCCGGCGAGGCCGATGAAGGCGAGCGTCAGCAGCGTCAGCGACAGCTTGTGGGTGTAGAACACCGACCAGTCGCCATTCGAGATGGTCATCGCCCGGCGGAACTGGGTTTCGGCGAGCGGCCCAAGGATCATGCCGATAATGACAGGCGCGGTCGGGAAATCGAACCGCCGCATCAGGAAACCGGCCGCTCCCAGCAGATAGAGGATGACGAGGTCGATGGGCGACTGCGAAATACCATAGGTGCCGACCGTCGCGAACACCAGGATGCCGGCATAAAGCTGCGGCGCCGGGATTTTCAGCAACCGCACCCACAGCCCGATCAACGGCAGGTTGAGGATGACCAGGATGACGTTGGCGATGAACAGGCTGGCGATCAGCCCCCAGACGAGATCGCCCTGGGTCGTGAGAAGCAGCGGTCCGGGATTGATGCCGTAGCTCTGGAAGGCCGACAGCATGATCGCCGCCGTCGCCGACGTTGGCAGGCCGAGCGTCAGCATCGGCACCAGCACGCCGGCTGCAGACGCATTGTTGGCGGCTTCCGGGCCGGCGACGCCTTCGATGGCGCCGACCGTGCCGAACTCCTCCTTGTGCTTCGACAGCTTCTTTTCGATGGCGTAGGACAGGAATGTCGGGATTTCGGCACCGCCGGCCGGCATGGCGCCGATCGGGAAGCCGATCGCAGCGCCGCGCAGCCACGGTTTCCACGAACGCCCCCATTCGGCTGCCGTCATGTAGAGCGAGCCCTTCAGCGGCACGATCTCGTCCTTGCCGGCATAGCGGCGCGAGGCCATGTACAGTGTCTCGCCGACGGCAAATAGGCCAACGGCGGCGATGATGACATCGACGCCATCGAGCAGTTCGTTCGTGCCGAAGGTGAAGCGCGGCTGGCCGGTCTGCAGGTCGACGCCGATCATGCCGATGACGAAGCCGGCGAACAGGCTGGTCAGGCCGCGCACCGACGACGAGCCGAGCACCGCCGAAACGGTGATGAAGGCCAGCACCATCAGCGAGAAATATTCGGCCGGACCGAAGGCCAGCGCGAATTTGACCACCACCGGCGCCAGGAAGGCAACGCCCATCGTGCCGATCGTGCCAGCGACGAACGAGCCGATCGCCGACGTGGCGAGTGCTGCACCGCCACGGCCGGAACGCGCCATCCTGTTGCCTTCCAACGCAGTGACGATGGTGGCGCTTTCGCCGGGCGTGTTGAGCAGGATCGACGTCGTCGAACCGCCGTACATGGCGCCGTAGTAGATGCCGGCGAACAGGATGAAGGATGCCTCCGGCGCCACCTGATAGGTGATCGGCAAAAGCAGCGCGATGGTCAGCGCCGGCCCAAGACCGGGCAGCACGCCGATGGCGGTGCCAAGCGTGGTGCCAAGCAGGCACCACAGAAGGTTGACCGGGGTGAAGGCGACCGAGAAGCCATGTGCGAGATGTCCGAGCGTTTCCATGGCGTCAGCCCCTCAACACGGTGATGAACGCATCGATGACCGTGTTCAGCTGGTTCTCGATGAAACCGGCACCGATGTTGACGCCAAGCGCCCTGGCGAAGCCGAAATAGGCGGCCAGCGCCAGGATCAGGCCGAGCACTGCGTCACGCAGTGTGCGCTTGCTGCCGAAGCCGTAGCAGACCAGAACGAACATAATGACCGAGGCGGCGGTAAAGCCGAGCGGCTGGATCAGCACCAGGTTTGCCACCAGCCCGATAACGACGATGCCCATCGCCTTCCAGTCGGTCGGCGTTTCCTTTTCTTCCTCCGGCTGCCAGCCGCCGCGCAGCGCTGCGAGGATGAGCAGCAGCGAAAGCACGATCATGCCGGTCATGGTGATATAGGGAAAGACGGTCGGCCCGACCTTGGAATAGAGCGGCGACACCGGGATCGCCAAGGTCTGCCAGGCTACGGCCCCGGCGCAGGCGAGAAGCCCGACGCCGATCAACAATTCGGGCATGGCAAGGCGCGGGGGCGCCGCCTGAGGGTCGCTGGTGCTCATCGGTGTCCTCCCAAGGTGGCCGGCATCCTCCAGCCGACCGCATCCGCAGTTTCGCCGCATCATATGTCCATGCGGCAGGCGAGATGGGAAGGGGGCGGCACTCTAACCGCCCCCTGAAGACATCAGGCGAGGCCGAGATCCTTGAGGATCGCGGTGATGCGGGCCGTGTCCTCGGTGAGGAATTTTGCGTAGTCGTCGCCAGTCAAAAGGATGGGCGTCCAGTTGCGGTTTTTGCACTCGGTTGCCCATGCATCGCTCTTGGCCATGGTCTCGATCATTGTGACCATCGCCGCCTTGTCGGCGTCGGAAATGCCCGGCGGTGCGAAGACGCCGCGCCAGTTGAACAGCTCGACATCGATGCCGGCCTCCTTCAGCGTCGGCGCATCGATGCCGTCCTGGCGCTTGTCTGCCGAGATGGCGAGCAGCCGCAGCGCGCCCGCCTTGACCTGCTCGGAGAACTCGCCAAAGCCGGAGATGCCGGCCGCGACCTGGTTGCCGAGCAGCGCCGACAATGCCTCACCGCCGCCGGCGAACGGCACGTAGGACAGGTTTGTCGCCGGCACGCCGACCGTCTTGGCAATCAAGCCGAACAGGATGTGATCCGAACCGCCGGCGGAGCCGCCGGCGACGGGAACTTTTGTCGGATCGGCCTTGAGCGCGGCGACGAAATCAGCGGCCGTCTTGAACGGCGACTCCGCCGGCACGACCAAGGCCTCGAACTCGCCGGTGAGGCGGGCGATCGGGGTGACTTGCGTCAGATTGTTCGCGGCCTTGTTGGCAATGATGGCGCCAACCATGACCATGCCGGCAACCATCAGGGAATTGCCTTTGCCGTTCCACTGGCTGATGAATTGCGGCAGCCCGACAGTGCCGCCGGCGCCGCCGACATTGGTGATCTGCGAACCCGAGATGAGCTTTTCACTGCGCAGCACCTGGTCGATCGTGCGCGCCGTCTGGTCCCAGCCACCACCGGGTGCGGCAGGCACGAAGAGCTGTATCTGGGGCGCGCCTTCGGCGAAAGCGGGAGAAAGATGCGACGTCATCAGCCCGGCACCCACGGCTGCGGTGCTCATCAAAAATCTGCGTCTGTTCAGCATGGGGATTCCTCCAAATCACGACACCTCCTCCGGTGCCCGCCAAAACGCGCCTGCATCCAGACCCGTCATCGATTTCAAGCAGATGTTACGGAGTTCTGTCAACGGAAACGATATTCTACTGGACAGAACGATTTGGCGGCGCGACAGAGTCGCGTGCTCGGCTTTCTTCAAACTGGAACCGCCATGGACTCGCCAAGCAAATCGGCAAATGGGGAAATAGATCGCACCTCGGCGGACGGTGTTGCCGCGCTTGATCGGGCCATTGCCATCCTCGATGCCTTCACCACGGATGACCGGTCGCTCAGCCTGGCCGAAATCGCGGCGCGCACCGGCCTCTACAAGAGCACCATCCTGCGGCTTGCGAATTCCCTTTTGCGCGGACGATTGCTCGAGCGCCTCGACAACGGGCGCTACCGCGTCGGACCCGCGACCTTTCGGCTCGGTGCGCTCTACCAGCGTTCGGTCGTGGCGGTCGATATCCTGCTGCCGATCATGCGCGATCTTTCCGAGCGAAGCTGGGAGAGCGTTGCCTTCTATGTTCGCTCGGGCGATGTCCGCACCTGTCTCTACCGCGTCGAATCCAAGCACCCGATCCGCTACACGATACGCGAAGGCGACGTATTGCCTTTGCTGCTGGGCTCGGGCGGCCGCGTGCTCGCAGCGTTTTCGGGCCAGCAGGGCGAACCCTACGAGACCATCCGCAAGACCTGCAACTGCCTCGCCGTGGGCGACCGGGACCCCGAGACGGGGGGCGTGTCGGCGCCGGTGTTCGGCCCAGGAGGCGTCCTGCTCGGCGCCTTGACCCTGGCTGGGCCCAGCACGCGCGTCGACGCGGCATTTCTGCAGCGCATGAAGCGTCCGCTGCTCGAGGCGGCGGCCCGCGCCACCCGCGCCTTCGGCGAGGACGCCTCCATGCTGGAGCGGGCAAGCCTGGCAGCGGACGCCATGCCGTAGAATGCGTCCCGGTTGGAAGGCTCGCTCAGGGTCAATTTGACCAGAACCACACGGCGGTTCTTGGCGGGGCCCGCCTCGTCATCATTGCTGGCGACAGGCGCCATCATGCCGGCGCCGGCAGCGGGCAGCCTCGCCGCTCAGGTCACCGCGCCAGCAGGATGGTCGGAGTGTCATGATAGGTGGTCTTCACCACTTCCCGGTAACCGCACTTGGCAGCCACCCTCAGCGAAGCGCCGTTTTCCGGATCGATGATGCAGACGGTCTTCTCGCGCCCGAAAATCGCTTCGCCCCACGCCAGGACGCGGGCAACCACCTCGGTGGCGAAGCCCGCCCCGTGCACGGCCGGAACCAGCGCCCACCCGGCCTCGGGAATGCCTTCGATCGATGGTTCCATGTCGCGCTTCAGATCGTGAAACCCGGCCTCGCCGATGAAGCGCCCGGTCGCCTTCTCCTCGATCGCCCAGAAGCCATAGCCGAGCAGCGACCACAGGCCGGCGTGACGCAGGAAGCGCATCCAGCTCTCTTCGCGCGTGCGCGGCTTGCCCCCGATGAAACGGGTGACCACTGGATCGGTCCACATCGCGGCATAGGCGTCGAAATCGTCCAGCCGGTGTGCCCGCAGGATGGTTCGCTTCGTTTCGATGACAGGAGCGCTGGTCGCTTGTGGATTGTTCATGGGATCTGCCTCGCACGGATCGCCAGCGATTAGCAAATCGCCGATGCGGCGCAAGGGGCCAGGGCAACACGGCCCATCATCCAGGCGCCGCTATGGGAATTTTGCGAGACGGTGTTATTTTTCACCGCAGGCCGATTTCAACACCTGCCAGCGCGACTTTCAAGCGCGCATTGGCGCCGTCAAACCCGGGGAAGAGCATGGACACCACCGATCTTGCGCTTGCGATCTTCCATCATCTGCTGGTGTTTTCGCTGGCGGGAATCATCGGCGCCGAATTCGTCCTGATCCGCGGCGATCTGGGTGCTGCGACGCTCAAGAGGCTCGCCGGCATCGACCGCCATTACGGCGTCATCGCCGCGCTGATCATCGTCGTCGGCATCGGCCGCGTCTTCTATGGCCTCAAGGGCTGGGAATTCTACGTCTACAACTGGGTGTTCTGGGCCAAGATAGCGGCGTTCATCGTGGTCGGCCTGCTGTCGATCATCCCGACCGTCCGCTTCATATCCTGGAACAGGCAGGCGAGCGGCAATGCCTCGTTCCAGGTGCCGGCGACCGAACTTGCGTCCGTGAAGACCTATATCCGCGCCGAAGCTTTCATCTTCCTGCTCATCCCGGTCTTCGCGGCGGCGATGGCGCGCGGCTACGGCTACTTAGGATAGGGCCGATCAGCAGTTTGCCGTTTGCCTCCGGTTGCAATCTGTTAATTTGCGCTAGTTGTTGCTCCATCTGCAGGGTGTTGAGAGGACCCCGCACAGCGGTTGGAGATTTACGTATTGGGAGGAGATCACGATGAGAAGATTTGTCGCCACTCTGGCTGCTGCCGCGGCCGTCACGCTTTATGGGTTCACTGCCGGCGCGCAGACCTATCCCGAACGCACCATCACCGTTGTGGTGCCGTTTGCGGCCGGCGGCCCGACCGACACGGTCACGCGCCTCGTCGCCGAAGCGATGTCGAAGGATCTCGGCCAGCAGGTCATCGTCGAAAATGTCGGCGGTGCCGGCGGCACGCTGGGTGCCGGCCGCGTCGCCAACGCCGAGCCTGACGGCTATACGCTGCTGCTCCATCACATCGGCATGGCGACAAGTGCGACGCTGTACAGAAAGCTCGCCTACGACACGCTGAACGCCTTCGAATATGTCGGCCTCGTCACCGAGGTGCCGATGACCATCGTCGGCCGCAAGGACCTGGAGCCGACCGATCTCAAGGGGTTGGTGGAGTACGCCAAGGCCAACAAGGATTCCATAACCGTCGCCAATGCCGGCATCGGTGCGGCCTCGCATCTGTGCGGCATGCTGTTCATGAGCGCCATCAAGACGCCGCTGGTCACCGTACCCTACAAGGGCACCGGCCCGGCCATGACCGATCTCCTCGGCGGCCAGGTCGACATCATGTGCGACCAGACGACCAACACCACCAAGCAGATCCAGGGCGGCACCATCAAGGCCTATGCCGTCACCTCGCCGGAGCGCCTCGATGTGCTGAAAGACGTGCCGACGACGGTGGAAGGCGGCCTTCCCGAAGTTCAGGTCGGCATCTGGCACGGTCTCTATGCACCCAAGGGCACGCCGGCCGGGATCACCGAACGCCTGTCGAAATCGCTGCAGGTCGCGCTGAAGGACCAGAACGTCGCGGCCCGCTTCGCCGAACTCGGCACCAAGCCGTCGCCCGAGGCCGATGCGACGCCCGCCGCACTGAAGGCCAAGCTGGAAAGCGAGATCGCGCGCTGGAAGCCGATCATCGAAGCCGCCGGCCAGTACGCCGACTGAGGTTTGAACAGGGGCGCCACCAGCGCGCCCCTGTTCGCTCGGCATCCGCTAGCCACTGCGGGCTTGGGAGAACCATCATGAACCCTTTCGCGATCGACAGGGCCAACGGCCTGTGCGCCGCCCTGTTCATCGGTTTCGGCGCATGGTTCGCGCTGCAATCGCTCGGCCTCGAAATCGGCACCGCCTTGCGCATGGGTCCAGGCTATTTTCCGCTGGTCCTGGCGATCGTGCTGATCCTGCTTGGCGCCGTCATTCTCGTCCAGGCCGTACGCGTCGGGGGCGAAGCAATCGGGTATATTGCGTGGCGCGGCATGCTGCTCATCCTGCCTGCTCCGATCTTCTTCGGCCTGACGGTGCGCGGCCTCGGCTTCATCCCGTCGATCTTCCTGACGGCGTTGATCGCGTCGTTTGCCAGCCGCCGCATGAAGCCGTTGACCGCGCTCGTGCTGTCGGCCGGCCTGACATTGTTTGCGTACCTCGTCTTCAGCTACGCGCTCGGCCTGCCGTTCCGCCGCTTCGGCCCGTGGCTGGCCCCATGGTTGGTGTCGTGAGGCGATGAGCATGGATCTGCTCGACAACCTCGCGCTCGGTTTTTCGACGGCGACGTCGCTGACCAACCTCGGTTTCTGCCTGATCGGCGTCCTTCTCGGCACGCTGATCGGCGTCCTGCCCGGCATCGGCGCCACCGCGACCATCGCCATGCTTTTGCCGATCACCTTCCAGATCGGCGACCCGGTTTCCTCCCTCATCATGCTCGCCGGCATCTATTACGGTGCCCAATATGGCGGCTCGACCACCGCCATTCTCATCAACATGCCGGGCGAATCCTCGTCCGCCGTCACCGCGATCGACGGCTACCAGATGGCCAGGAACGGCCGCGCCGGAGCGGCCCTCGCGATCGCGGCCATCGGCTCGTTCTTTGCCGGCACGGTGTCGACGTTCCTCGTCGCCATCTTTGCCCCGCCGCTGACGGCGATCGCGCTGAAATTCGGCGCGGCCGAGTATTTTTCGCTGATGATCGTCGGCTTGGTTTCGTCCGTCGCGCTCGCCCACGGCTCTATCGTCAAGGCGCTGGCCATGGTCGTGCTCGGCCTGCTGCTCGGCATTGTCGGCACCGACATCTACACCGGCACGCCGCGCTTCACGCTTGGAATCCGGGAATATGCCGACGGATTGAATTTCGTTGCGGTGGCGGTCGGCGTCTTTGGCGTCGCCGAGATCCTGCGCAACCTCGAAAACGAGGATGAGCGTTCCGTGATGATCCGCAAGGTCACCGGCCTTATGCCGACCCGCGAGGACTTTCGGCGCATGGCAGCGCCCATCGTGCGCGGAACAATCATCGGTTCGGCGCTCGGCATCCTGCCGGGAGGCGGCGCGATCCTGGCAGCTTTTGCGTCCTACACGGTCGAAAAACGCGTCTCGAAAAACCCGCAGGAGTTCGGCAAGGGCGCCATCGAAGGCGTCGCCGGACCGGAATCGGCCAACAATGCCGGTGCGCAGACCTCCTTCATCCCGATGCTGACGCTCGGCATTCCAGCCAACCCGGTCATGGCGCTGATGATCGGCGCCATGATCATCCAGGGCATCGTGCCCGGCCCCAATGTCGCGACCGAACAGCCGGCGCTGTTCTGGGGCATCATCGCCTCGATGTGGATTGGCAATCTGATGCTGATCATCCTCAACCTGCCGCTGATCGGGCTTTGGGTGAAGCTGCTGACGATCCCCTACTACGTGCTTTTCCCGATCATCATGGCGTTCTGCTCGATCGGCGTCTACAGCGTCAACAGCAACGTCTACGACCTCTACGCCGTCGCCTTCTTCGGCTTCCTCGGCTACCTCCTGACCAAGCTGCGCTGCGAACCGGCACCGCTGCTGCTCGGCTTCGTGCTCGGCCCGCTGCTCGAGGAAAACCTGCGCCGCGCCATGATCCTCTCGCGCGGCGACCCAAGCACCTTCGTGACGAGACCGATCAGCGCCGGCCTGCTGCTCATCGCGCTCGCCGTGCTCGTCATCGTCTTCCTGCCGGCGGTCAAGAAAAAGCGCGAAGAGGTGTTTGTGGAGGAGAGTTGAACTACGTCGTCGTTCCGCTTCGGTCCTGGATCTCTTCGACAGGATCGAGCGGTGCGATCGGCACCAGCGGTGCTGGCACATCGGTCGTCTTGACCTCGGCCTTGCAGATGTCGGCGATGACGCAGGCCGGGCAATCCGGCTTGCGCGCCTTGCAGACGTAGCGGCCATGCAGGATCAGCCAGTGATGTGCATGGCGCATATATTCGTCCGGAATGATCTTCAACAATCCCTGCTCGACCTGTTCCGGTGTCTTGCCGGGCGCCAGCCCGAGCCGGTTGCCTATGCGGAGAATGTGCGTGTCGACCGCCATCGTGTGCTGGCCGAAGGCCATGTTGAGCACGACATTGGCGGTCTTGCGCCCGACCCCGGGCAGCTTGACCAATTCATCGCGACTGTCGGGTACCTCGCCGCCATGGTCGCGGATCAGCGCCTGCGACAGCGCAATCACATTCTTCGCCTTGTTGCGCCACAGCCCGATGGTGCGGATATATTCGCCGACCCTTGCCTCCCCCAGCGCCAGCATCTTGTGCGGCGTATCGGCGGCCTTGAACAGCGCCCGCGTCGCCTTGTTGACGCCGGCATCCGTCGCTTGCGCCGACAGCACCACCGCGACCAGCAGCGTGAAGGCGTTGACATGTTCGAGCTCGCCCTTCGGCTCGGGCCGCTGGACGGAAAAGCGCCGGAATATCTCGTGCACTTCGGCCGGGCTGTAGCGCGAAGTGGGGCGCACAGGCCGCGGACGGGGCTTGGCGTTCGACCCGCCGTGTCGTGCGGGCAACAGCTCTTTTTTGGAAAGGGAAGAATCTTTGGACTTGGGGCTTGCCATTTCCCTCCTATAATATCCCCTCATGACCGACACAAACGCCTCGTTTCAGGCCGACGAGCCATTCTTTCAGGCGCTACTCACCCCGCACCGGTCTCTGGGCCGGACAGGATTCTTCGTCCTGATGGGCGCGCTGCTGTTCGGCTGGCTTGTGACAGGCGCGTTTTTCCTGTCGCGCGGCGCCTGGCCGGTGTTCGGCTTCTTCGGCCTCGACGTGGCCGCCGTCTACATCGCCTTTCGCATCAACTATCGTGCCGCTCGTGCCCGCGAAGAAGTCTCGGTCTCGCGCACCAGCCTCGACATCCGCAAGACAGCCCCCTCGGGGAAATCGGAAGCGCATCGCTTCAATCCGTTCTGGGCGCGGTTTTCGGTGGCCCGTCACGCCGAGATCGGCATCACAGGGATGACGGTGGAAGGCCAAGGGCAGAACGTGCCGATCGGATCCTTCCTGGACCCCGATTCCCGCGAGAGTTTTGCCGCCGCCTTTTCGCGGGCGCTGGCGACCGCCAAGGCACGCTGAGCCAGCCACGAGCGACTCCAGGGCTCGAATCCTGTGTCCATCTGGGTATGCGCCGCAAGAAAGCAAGTTTCGGGTGGCGATCGACGCCCCGAGGGGCGATATTCCGGCTCAAGGAGACAGTTCCATGAGCACACACACCGCGGTCCTCAAAAAGGACATCACGCCTGAAGGCAGCGACTACGAAATCGTGCGCCGTGCCATCGAGAAGATCAGTCTCGACTATCGTGATCAGCCTTCCCTTGAAGAACTGGCCGAGGAGGTCGGCGAGACGCCAACCGGCTTGCAAAAACTCTTCACCCGCTGGGCCGGCCTGTCGCCCAAGGCCTTCCTGCAGGCGGTGACACTGGACCATGCGCGCAGGCTGCTCGATTCCGGCATGCCGCTGCTCGAGACCTCGTTTGAACTGGGCATGTCCGGCCCGGGCCGGCTGCATGACCTGTTCGTCACGCATGAGGCGATGTCGCCGGGCGACTACAAGACACGCGGCGCCGGGCTCATCATCCGCTACGGCTTCCATTCCTCGCCGTTCGGCACCGCCCTGATCATGGCCACCGAGCGCGGACTCGCCGGCCTCGCCTTCAGCGACCCCGGCGAGGAACGCGCCGCCTTCGCCGACATGTCCAGCCGCTGGCCGAACGCCATTTATGTCGAGGACATGATTGCTACCGGCCCCTATGCCGCCCGTATCTTCGACCCGGCGCTGTGGCGCCCCGACCAGCCGCTGCATGTCGTCATGATCGGCACCGACTTCCAGGTTCGCGTCTGGGAGGCGCTGCTCAAGATCCCGATGGGTAAGGCCCGCACCTATTCCTCGATTGCGGCCAGCATCGGCGCACCGTCCGCCAGCCGTGCGGTCGGTGCGGCCAACGGCGCCAATCCGCTCTCTTTCGTGGTGCCTTGTCACCGCGCCATCGGTAAATCAGGCGACCTCACCGGCTATCACTGGGGCCTGACCCGCAAGCGCGCCATTCTGGGCTGGGAAGCCGGGCAGGTATCGTAATATCGGTTTTTTTCGATATTAGGAAGAAAACCATGGGTATGCCGGCGTTATTAAGTATAAGCGCGATTTCCACTGTGGTTTTCGCCTTTGCAACCGAGGACAACCTCCGGTTCCTGTAATTGTTATTTTGAGCCTTTATTTTAGGTAACTCTAAATTAACCACGATAAAGTGATGATACCCCATGTTAATCCGGACGATCCGGCTTGATAGGAGGTCCCGATGACGTTGTTTCGCGCCGTCTGCGGCGCAGCTCTGCTGGTTGCCAGCATCGACGAGGCCGCGCTGGCCACGACGCAGAATGTCATATTCAATGGTACGATCGCGCCCACCTGCACACTTGTTGTTGCCACCAACGGCACGATGACGGCCAGCCCCGATCTCCAGTCCCTCAGTTCGCACAACAGCGGCGGCTCGGCTGGAACCGTGACGCTGACGACGACCGGAGGTGTGTCGCTGAGTGTCGACCCGGTCACCACCATGACGGTGCCATCGGCAGACAGCACGTCGACGACCTGGACGCCCACCTACTCAGCCGCCGGCGCGCATGCCATCGGTGAGACCGGCTCGGCAAGCAGCATCACCACCCCCGGCGCCGACCTCGTTTCGGTCCACCTCGCCGGCACCAAGGGCGGCAGCAATCGCTTCGCCAACGGCAATTATCAGGCAACGGTAACGCTGCGCTGCGAATGACGCGAGCGAAGGAGGGGGTCGTGAAACATGCTCGAATCCTGGCGACGGCACTGGCCGTCGGATTGGCGCCCATTGCCGCCAAGGCCCAGTCGATGTCGCCGATGCGTGGCGAGATCAACAGCTTCACCGACGTCTTCGCGGTTCGCGTCTTCCCCGCCAATCCCTACGACCGGAAGATCCGGGTCGAAATCCATGTCTACGATCAGGATTTTCAGCCGGTAGATGCCAGAATCTCTCCAGATATATTCCAGCTGGCTTCCCAGGCCTCCCGTTCTGTCCTTGTGGTTGTGCCTTTTGACGGCGCTGCCGAGCGTAAAGTGCGTATCTGTACCGAAAGCATCCCCTTTCCCAATCAACAGACGCAGATAAGGGCACAGATATGCGGAAAGTTTTTTGGGCGCCGCAAGTCCTGACACTGGCGCTCGCGGCTGCTTGGGCGGGTGCGTCGCCGGCCGGGGCCGAGGACGTCTACAACCTTAACCAGAATGAGAGCGGCTTCAACCTGCCCGGCGTCACCTTGCCCCAGGGCCAGGACGAGGTCCATGCCGCGGACGGTACCACTTGCCGTTCCGCCGTCTCCGGTTCCGGCGCTTATGTCGATCTCGGCGTTATCAGAGGCAACAGCCAGTCGGACAACAGCGTTGCCACCTATGGTCGGGTGGTGATCCCGATCGGGCGCACGCCGAAGCGCGTCGATTGCAGCCGTCTCTATGAGCTTGAGGTCGAGCGCCTGCAGTTGGAACTGAAGCTCCTCAAAATGGGCCTCGGCGCCGACGGCCAGACGGCGAGCGTGGCTGCCAGCACTTCCACGGCCGCGTCACCGGGGTGGGCCAACGAAGGCTGGAGCATCAGGACCGGAAGTGGTGATGGCAAGAAAAAGAAGAAGCAGTAGTCGCGCGCTGCTTGCGATGGCAGCACTTGCCGGTTCCTGCCTTCCGGTGCAGGCGGCGATCATCGGCACCTGCACCATCATGGTCGGGGCGTCCGGAACGATGAAGGCCAATCCCGCCATCAGCATACTGGGCTCCAAACAGGCAGGCGGATCGAGCGCCAGCGCCACCGTGGTGGCAAGCTCCCTGTTGTGCTCGATACTTAATTTGCTTGACTGCTATTCGGTTTCGGCGCCGGCGCCTGCCGCATTCTCGTCCGCGCCGAGCGGCGGCGGCACCAACGTGACCTTCGCTTCGGTCTTCCGCCTCGATGGCTCGGGGGCAGATGTCAACGGAAGTGTGCCGCAGAGGGTTGCCAACGGCACCCACACGATGCAGGTCGACCTCACCGCCACCAGGTCGAGCGGTATCTTTCCCGCCGGCAACTATCAGGGCACGGTCACCCTGCGCTGCGAATAAGGCCACGACACCCCAAATCGGGCTGGACCATGCGCGTGGTCTGGCAAGCCGCGGCCTTACAGGTTAGCTTCCGCGCAATCGGAACGACCTGGGTTCGCTTGGACGCACAAGGATGCTCCGACATTTGAATTTGCGTTGCCAGGAGGCCTTGCTTGATTATCGTCATCGGTTCGATCAACCTCGACCTTATTGCCAAGGTCGACCGCTTGCCTAGCCCCGGCGAGACGGTAGGCGGCTCGGCCTTCACCACCGCGCCCGGGGGCAAGGGCGCCAACCAGGCGCTGGCCGCCGCACGCGCCGGCGCCTCGGTGCGCATGGTCGGCGCCGTCGGCAGGGACAGCTTCGCCGCCGAGGCACTGGCATTGCTGCGCGACGGCAAGGTCGACCTGTCCGGCGTTGCCGAGACTCACGCCTCGACCGGCACGGCACTGATCATGGTCGCCGACGACGGCGAGAACATCATCGCCGTGGTGCCGGGCGCCAACGCTTCCGTAGTGCCCGGCGATCTCTCCAAGGCCTTTCTGAAAAAAGGCGACGTCGTGCTGCTGCAAAATGAGATTCCGCTGGGCACCGTCGATGCCGCCCTCGACCAGGCAAGGGCGGCCGGCGCCATCACCGTGCTCAACACCGCCCCTTTCCAGGGGCAGGCAGCCGGCTTTCTCGACAAGGCCGACTATGTCGTCGCCAACGAAACCGAGTTCGACCTCTATGGCGAAGCGCTGTCGCTGCAAGGCCGCGACCGGGCGGCCCGCATGCGCGACTTTGCCGGAAAGACCGGCCGCACCGTCGTCGTCACGCTCGGCGGCGACGGCGTGCTGGCGGCGACATCGACCGAGTTCCTGGCCGTTCCTGCGCGCAAGATCACCCCTGTCGACACGGTCGGCGCCGGCGACACGTTCTGCGGCTATTTCGCCGCCAGCCTGTCGTCGGGCCTCACGCTCGAACAGGCGCTGGCGCGCGCCGGCGCGGCCGGCTCGCTGGCCTGCCTGAAGCCTGGCGCCCAACCGGCGATCCCGCTCGCCAAAGACGTCGATCAGGCGCTGCAGGAAACCCGTTAAAATGCTGCGTCCTCAAACGAAGCATGCCGTGCCGCCGGCAGGCGACATCTGCCGCCTGTCCGCGGTCGAACTCGCCGGCGCGATCCGGGAGAGAGAGCTTTCCGTGCGCGAGGTGGTGGCGGCATTCCTCGACCGCATCGAGGCGGTCAATCCGCTGGTCAACGCCATCGTCTCCTTGCGCGATCGCGCCGATATCCTGCGCGAAGCCGATGCGGCCGATGCCAGCCCGTCGCGAGCCGAAGCGGCGGGGCCGCTCTTCGGCCTGCCCATCGCCATCAAGGATCTCGCCTCGACCACGGGCCTCAGGACCTCCTTCGGCTCGCCGATCTTCGCCGATTTCGTGCCGCAGGAAGACGATTTCTTCGTCGAGCGTATCCGCAATGCCGGCGCCATCATCATCGGAAAGACCAACGTCCCCGAATTCGGGCTTGGCTCCAACACCTACAATGCCGTGTTCGGGCCGACGCTGAACGCCTTCGATCCGGCCCTGACCGCCGGCGGCTCGAGCGGCGGCGCGGCGGTGGCCCTGGCGCTCGACATGGTGCCCGTCGCCGATGGCAGCGACTTCGGCGGCTCGCTGCGCAACCCGGCCGCCTGGAACAATGTTTTTGGCTTCCGCCCGTCGCAAGGACTTGTTCCCGGCGGACCCGATTTCGAAGTCTTCCATGCGCAGATGGGCGTCGACGGGCCGATGGGCCGCAACGTCCGTGACATGGCGCTGCTGCTCGATGTGCAGGCCGGTTACCACCCGCACGCGCCATTGTCCTACGAGAAACCCGGCTCGTTCCTCGAAGGGCTTGGAATACCGGCAACTGGTGGCCGCATCGCCTGGCTCGGTGACCTCCACGGTCATCTGCCGGTTGAAACAGGCATTCTCGGCCTGTGCGAGGCAGCACTTGGCCGCTTTGCGAAGGCATCGTTCCTGACCGAGCCGCTGCTGCCGGATTTCGATTTCGAAGCGCTGTGGCGGGCCTTCGTCACGCTGCGCCAAGCCAGCAGCGGCTGCGCGCTCAAAACCCACTATGACGATCCTGCGAAACGCGGCCTGCTCAAGCCGGAAGCCATCTGGGAAGTGGAGAATGCAATGCGGCTGACGGCGCCGCAGATCCGCGCCGCCTCCGTGACCCGCACATCCTGGCATCTCAAGCTGCTGTCGCTCTTCGACCGCTATGACCTGATTGCGCTGCCGACGGCGCAGGTCTTCCCCTTCGACATAGGCACGCATTGGCCCCGTGAGGTCGCCGGACGCGCAATGGACAGCTACCACCGCTGGATGCAGGTTTCCGCCTTCGCGACCCTAGGCGGCTGCCCGGCGGTCAACGTGCCGGTCGGCTTCGACGACCGGGGCCGGCCGATGGGCATGCAGCTGATCGGGCGGCCGCGCGGCGACCTCGCCGTACTCAAGGCGGCGGCGGCCTATGAGGCTACACTGCCCTGGCAGGCCGGCGCCTGAACCGGGCGGACTGGCGTGTCGCAGGGCGCTAGGTAGCGGCTTGCACCGGCTGCGCTGCTATGCATTGATTACCCTCAACCGCGCCGCCTCGGCGGTATTCCTGGGGAAAAATCATGTCGTTCGAACTCTACGCTGCCTATGTCCTCGCTTGCATCGTTATCATCCTGGTGCCCGGTCCGACGGTCACGCTGATCATCGCCAACAGCATTCGCCATGGCTCGCGCGCCGGCCTCGCCAATGTCGCCGGCACGCAGGCCGGGCTTGCCGTGATGATCGCCATCGTCGGCATCGGCCTCAACACGCTGATCGCAGGCATGGGCCACTGGTTCGAGTGGGTCAGGCTGATCGGCGCCGCCTATCTGATCTGGATGGGTGTGCAGATGTTCCGTTCCAAAGGCACGCTGAATGCCGATGGAACAGCGAGAAAGCCACGCGGCGGCTTCTTCCTGCAGGGCTTGCTGGTGGCGCTCAGCAATCCCAAGACGCTGATTTTTTTCGGCGCCTTCTTTCCGCAGTTCATTTCGCCGCAAGGCAACTACTCGCTGCAGATCGCCATCATGGGCCTGACCGCCATGATCTTCGCCGCCTTCTCGGATTCGACCTATGCGCTGGCCGCCGGCCGCGCCGGGCGCCTGTTGTCGGCCGGCCGCATAAAACTTTTGTCGAGGATCAGCGGCAGCTTCATGGTCGGCGGCGGCCTGTGGTTGGCGTTTTCAAAGGCGAAGTAAGGTGCGCCTCTTCCCTCGCCCCGTTTACGGGGAGAGCGTGGTCGCGAAGCGATCGGGTGAGGGGCAACGCCGGGTCTGCAGACAAAATATTAACGTTTGTGCCGCCCCTCATCCGCCTGCCGGCACCTTCTCCCCGTGAACGGGGAGAAGGAAGAACCTACAGCCGCCCCAGCCTCTCCACCAGCAACGCGAAAAAGCCGTCATGGTCGATGTCGCGCATCACCATGGCGTTCTTCGGCCGTTTGGTGACGCCCCACCAGTCGATCACGGTCATGCCCATGGTGAGCTCGGAGGCCGTTTCCACGCTGACGTTGCAGTTGCGGCCCTTGAACAGGTCCGGCTTCAACAGATAGGCGATGACGCAAGGGTCGTGCAGCGGGCCGCCGTCGGTGCCGTATTTCTCCTCGTCAAAGCGCTCGAAGAACTCCAGCATCTCGGCGGTGGCGGTGCCGACCTTGGTGCCGAGCGTGCGGAAGGTTTGCGTGCGCTTGGCAGTGGTCAGCGCCTTATGGGTGACATCGAGCGGCATCATCACGATCGGGATGCCGGATTTGAGCACGACATCGGCGGCCTGCGGATCGACATAGATGTTAAATTCGGCGGTCGGGGTGACGTTGCCGCCTTCGAAGAAGCCGCCGCCCATCAGCACGATTTCCTTGATGCGTGGTGCGATGCGCGGCTCGCGGATCAGCGCCAGCGCAATGTTGGTGAGCGGGCCGAGCGCGCAAAGCGTGATCGTGCCGCTTTCTTCGCTCATCAGCGTCTGGACGATGAAATCGACCGCGTACTGGTCCTGCAGCTTCATCGTCGGTTCGGGCAGTTGCGGTCCGTTGAGACCGGTCTTGCCATGCACTTCCTCGGCGGTGACCAATTCGCGCATCAGGGGCCGGATGGCGCCGGCATAGACCTTGATGTCCGGACGGCCAGCCAACTCGCAGATCTTGCGGGCATTCTTTTCGGTAAGCTTCAGCGGCACGTTTCCGGCAACGGCTGATATGCCGACGATCTCCAGTTCGGAGCTGCCGAGCGCCAGCAATATGGCGACGGCATCATCCTGACCGGGATCCGTGTCGATGATGATCTTGCGTGACTGGGGCATTTCAATTCCTTGTTTGGCGAGGTCGTGGGCTTGAACCGATCCGATCGAAACATCCAAATGACGCCGAAGCGGCCGCGAGCTGCCATGCCGAACCGCTCGACCGGGGAAGACGATCCCCGACCTGCGCGCTTCTCCTTGCATCTGCTCGCCGTTTCAAGCGCCATGCCGATCATTCCTGTGAGTCCACGGCCTGGTCTTTTTGGGCGGGTCTGTTGACGGCTTGAACTTGGTCGCGGGGCGGACCATATCAAGGCCATCGGGAAAAATGCCATCTGGGTTTTTCCACTTTATGTCGCTCTTGAGAGGACAATGTAACATGAGCCGAATGACGCCCTTTTCCAGCCCGCTTCTCCTTGGTTTCGACGCCATGGAAAAGACCCTGGAACGCTTGGCGAAATCCGGCGACAGCTACCCTCCCTACAACATCGAACGCCTCAGCGGCGCCGACGGCAAGACCGAAAGGTTGCGCATCACATTGGCGGTCGCCGGTTTCGCCGAAAGCGATCTCGATGTCACCACGGAGGAAAACCAGCTGGTCGTGCGCGGCCGTCAGACCGACGACACCGAGCGCGAATTTCTTCATCGCGGCATCGCCGCGCGCCAGTTCCAGCGCTGTTTCGTGCTGGCCGACGGCATGCGGGTGATCGCGGCGGAGTTGAAGAACGGTCTTTTGTCGATCGACCTCGATCGGCCGGAGTCCGAACGGCTGGTACGGAAAATAAACATATCGGTGAAAGACTGATCTTTACCACTGCATCGGCCGGAAAATCGGCACCGATTTTTCGAAAGCACGATGCAGCAAATTGAATGGCTCTCATGCGGGATGGCCTTGAGCGGCGTCCTCGCGCCAAGGAGGCTTTGAAATGACCAGAACTGAAAACATCACCATGACCAATGGCGAATTCGCTCATCTCGGCGAAGGCTCGGTCGCTTATCTCAGAAAGGTCTCGAGCGACGAATTGCTCGGCCGTTTCCCCAATCTCGGCGAAATCGCCCCCGGCATGGAACTGTGGGCGCTGTTTGCCGCCAATGGCCAGCCGATCCTGCTTTCCGATGCGCGTGACCGCGCTCTGGCCGGTGCCATGGAAAACGATCTGACCACGGTCGCCATTCACTGAGAGCGATTTCCCGCTGAAACGGAAAAGGGCCGCCCATGGCGGCCCTGTGGCGATATCATTCTCGAAATTCAGGCCGCGTGCGAAGCCTGGGTGTCCGATAAAAGCGCGTGGATAGCCGTGGCGTCGCGCGTACCCCTGATCTTGGCCACCGTGTCGGCATCGCGCAGGACCCGCGCGATGCGCGACAGTGCCTTGAGGTGGTCGGCGCCCGCCCCTTCCGGCGCCAATAGCAGAAACACCAGATCGACGGGCTGATCATCCAGCGATTCGAAATCGACAGGCGTCTCCAGCCGGGCGAAAACACCTGCGATGCGCTTCACGCCGGCCAGCTTGCCGTGCGGAATGGCGATGCCGTTGCCGACGCCGGTCGAACCCAGCCGCTCACGCTGCAAGATGGTGTCGAACACCTCCCGCTCCGGAATGCCGGAAATCGCCGCTGCCCGTTCGGACAGCAATTGCAGCAGCTGCTTCTTGGAGTTCGCCTTCAACGCCGGCAGTATCGCCGGAACGTTGATAAGATCGCTCAGATCCATGCTTGAAAATCCCTTGTTCGCCTGCCGTCACCAGTCCCCACCCCTCGTGCGGCCGGCTCTTATCCCAGTGCGACCGTGGTCGTCACGTCCGTGCGACCATTGTCGTCACGCTTGCGCGACCTTGGTCGTCGACGGGTCGATCCAGCCGATATTTCCATCGGGTCGGCGATAGACGATGTTGAGATGGTCGGTTCCCGCATTGCGGAAGACAAAGACCGGGCTGTCCTTGGTGTCGAGCTCGATGACCGCCGACGCCACCGACATGGTCTTCAGCGTCATGGTTGATTCGGCGACGATGGCCGGCGCGAAATTCTCCGGAATGTCCTCGTCGTCATCGGCAAGCGGCGCCATCACCGTGTAGGCTATGTCGGTCGGCTGGCCGTTGGCGGCGCCCGAATTGTGCGATTTCAGCCGGCGCTTGTAGCGCCTCAGGCGGGTTTCCAGACGATCCGCCGCGGCCTCGAAGGCCAATGTCGGATCCTGGGCATCGCCGGTGGCCTGCAGCGAAGCGCCGGAATCCAGCCGGATCATGCAGTCCGCCGAATAGCGCGAGCCCGATTTGATGACCGTGACATGTCCGGCAAAGCCGCGATCGAAATATTTGCCGATCGCTTCGCCGACGCGATCATTGATGCGTGTCCGAAACGCATCGCCGATGTCCATGTGTTTTCCCGATATGCGCAGATTCATCTGAAAACTGACCTTCCTGCTCAGGCTTCAAACTGGCCCGAGTTTATACTCGTGATCCGTGCGCACAAGCTTTGCGGCGTCACTTGCGCCGATTTTAAATCCAAACTTTCCGGTTGATCACAAGCCGCCCTTTGACCGTCCCGAGGCCAACGTCGTGACGGACCATCCGCATGCGGGCATCTAGCCCGTCTCATGCGGGCGGGCTTCTAGCCACTTCACCGCGGCTTGTCAATGAAGTGCCGGCCTGTGGAAAATCGACCCGCTCAGCGCCCGGCGCTGGCCATCGCCCGTTTCTCGCGTCGGCGCTGCACCGAAGAGGGGATATTCATGCCTTCCCGGTACTTGGCGACCGTACGCCTTGCAATGTCGACGCCACTTTCACGCAACATGTCGACGATTGCGTCGTCGGAAAGCACGTCGACGGGTTTTTCCTCGTCGATCAACTGCTTGATGCGGTCACGCACGGCTTCCGAGGAATGCGCATCGCCGCCGCCCGAGGCGGCGATCGAGGCGGTGAAGAAATACCGGAGCTCGAACACGCCGCGCGGCGTCAGCATGTATTTGTTGGCTGTGACCCGGCTGACCGTCGATTCGTGCATGCCGATGGCGTCGGCCACCGTGCGCAGATTGAGCGGCTTCAGCTGCCGCACGCCATGGACGAGGAAGGCATCCTGCTGGCGAACGATTTCCGAGGCGACCTTGAGGATGGTCTTTGCCCGCTGGTCGAGGCTGCGCGTCAGCCAGTTTGCATTCTGCAGGCATTCGGCCAGAAAATCCTTTTCCGCCTGGTTCTTGGCCTGCGGTGAGACCTGGGCGAAATAGATATGGTCGACCAAAACCCGCGGCAGCGTTTCGGCATTGAGCTCGACCGTCCAGCTGCCGTCATTGGCCGCGCGCACCTCGACATCGGCGACGATCGCGTCGCTGGCGCCGCCCGAAAACGCCATGCCCGGCCGGGGATCGAGCGCCCGGATCTCCGCCAGCATGTCGAGCAGATCCTCCTCGTCGACACCGCAGATCCGTTTCAATGCGTGAAAATCACGCCGTGCCAGGAGTTCGAGATTGGCGACCAGCGCCTTCATCGCCGGATCGAGCCGGTTGCGCACCGCAAGTTGCAGCGACAGGCATTCGGCTAGGTCGCGGGCAAACAGGCCGGCCGGCTCGAAGGTCTGACACACCGCCAGCACCTTCGCGACGGCGGCGGCATCCGCACCGAGACGAACGGCGATCTCGGCCAGGTCGGCACGCAGATAGCCGCTCTCGTCAAGGCCGTCGGCGAGTTCGGCGGCGATCAGCCGTGCAGCCGGATCGGCGAAGGCTAGCGCCACCTGTTCACCGACATGGTCGCGCAGCGTGATCACAGCAGTCGCCATATCGCCCGCATCAAACCACTCGGATGAGGAACCCGCGCCATTGCCCGAAGCCGACTTCCATTGTGCCGTCAGGTCGGGACCGAGCCGCTCGCTGGTGCCCGGGTCGTCGGGAAACAGGTTTTCCAGCGACGTGTCGAGCTTGTCCGAGATCGCCTCGGCGCTCCACTGCGTCTCGTTTTCGAACCAGTCGCCTTCGGCGGTGGCTTGCGGCTCCGCCTCGATCTTCTGCGCCTGGTCGCTGGCGGCATCGTCCTGCGGCTCGGCGCGTTCCAGCAGCGGATTGCGCTCGATTTCCTCGTCGATGAAATGCTCAAGCTCGACATGGGTGAACTGCAGCAGCCGAATCGACTGCATCAGCTGCGGCGTCATCACCAGCGACTGCGATTGTCGTAGCTGTAGTTTGGCCGCCAACGCCATGGTTCGGTTTCAAACGCCTCGTCTACGCATCCCGACTTCCGGGCAAGAATTTTGCAGCCGGCCATAAAAACTGGCCCGGCTTTTGCTTGTCAAGGCAATTGGTAGCAAAACGCGCTTACCGGAGCGTTATCCCGGAGCAAAATCGAGAAAAAAGCGCCGCGCGAACCGCAAAAATCGTGTCAGGAAACAAATTTCACGCTCAGAGCAATTCCAGGAAAAGTGTGAAACGGTTTTCCCGGAAAAGCGCATAGCGCTTTCCCTTGGGAATTGCGTCAAGACGAAAAGACGGAGGGGATTGGCGTTTTCCATGAACGACGAACCGTTCAGAGCGTAAAACCCTCGCCGAGGTAAAGTCGCCGCACATCCGGGTTTGCCACCACTTCGTCGGCCCTGCCATGGGTCAGCACCTGGCCGGCATGGATGATGTAGGCGCGGTCGATCAGGCCGAGCGTTTCGCGCACATTATGATCTGTGATGAGGACGCCGATGCCGCGCGCTGTCAGGTGGCGCACCAGTTGCTGGATATCGGCGACAGCGATCGGATCGATGCCGGCGAAAGGCTCGTCGAGCAGCATGTAGGCCGGACGCGTCGCCAGCGCTCGCGCGATTTCCAGGCGTCGCCGCTCGCCGCCCGAAAGCGACATGGATGGCGCCTTGCGCAGATGGCTGATGTGGAATTCCTCGAGCAGTTCGTCGAGATTGCGCTCGCGCACCTTGCGGTCCTTTTCGACCACTTCCAGCACCGCGCGGATATTCTGCTCGACATTGAGCCCACGGAAAATCGACGCTTCCTGCGGCAGATAGCCGATGCCGAGGCGTGCGCGACGGTACATCGGCATCGACGTGACGTCGAAGCCGTCGATCTCGATCGTGCCTTCATCCACCGGCACGAGGCCGGTAACCATGTAGAAACAGGTCGTCTTGCCGGCGCCGTTGGGGCCGAGCAGTCCAACGGCCTCGCCGGCGCGCACGCCGATGGTGACGCCGCTGACGACCTTGCGGCCCTTGTAGCTCTTGGTCAGCCCCTTGGCGATCAGGGTTCCCTTGAACTTTCCCGCATCGACGGTCACCGTGGCCGGCGCCGAAAGCTTGCCGGCGGCCCGTCCCGGAAGACGCGCCGTCAACGACGACAGGCTGGCCATCAGGGGTTCGTCGCTCCCGATTTCGGCGGCGGCGTGATCGACATCTGGACGCGTTGCCCAGCACATGGATCCACCTGAGCCAGTCCGCTTTTCATCTGCACCGTAAGCTTGCAGCCCACCAGAACATTGTCGTTTTGCGACAGAACGACCTTTTTGCCCGAAAGCACCAGCACCTGGCTCTTCATATCGAAGCTGCCTTGATCGCCGGTCGCGACCTGCGCATCCGACTTGATGTAAACCTTGTCGGAGATCTCCAGGTGATCGATGTTGGCCGAGCCCGTCATCGCCGCACCCGCGGCCTCCGTGCCCTTGGCAGCGGCGTTGGGGTCCTTGACGTAGTAGACCGTCATCTTGCCGGCCTTCATCAATGTCGGCCCCTGGACGACGCTGACATTGCCCGTGAAGATGGCGACACTGTCGGCCTGGCGGACTTCCAGCTTGTCGCTCTCGATCTGGATCGGCTTGTCGCCGGACAGTTTGAGGCCTGATTGACTGGTCGTCTGCGCCCATGACGGCACGAGTCCGAGCAGCAGCAACGCTGAAGTTGCAGCCGCGAGCCGCGTCGAACTACTGAGCCGCATTGGTTTCTCCGCTGTTTCCCTGTGCCGCCTTCAAGGCGGCGGAATCGATGTTGACGCGCACTTTGTTCTCGAAAACCAGAACCTTGCCATTGTCCTGGACCGACATCGTATCCGCCGTGATCCGCGACCCGCCACGGCTAACATCGACAGGATCTCCCGTCTTCATAGTGCCTTTGCCCATGTCGAGGAAGACCGATTTGAACTTGGCCTGCATGCCGTCGGTCGTGGTGATCGTCACGTCGCTGGTCAGGTTCATCGTATTGCCGTCGCGATCGTAGGTGCCGTGCGAGGCCTTGACCGCCGCCACATTGTCGGGCGCGATCGGCACCTTGGCGTCGATGCCTTCCAACTCGATGATACCTTGCGTGCTGACATCCTGAATGGCACGCAGCGCCGTCATCGAATAAGGCTGCTTCTGCTTGGTGAAACCGTTGAGCTTGGGATTGGCCATCACCAGCTTGCCGTTGGAAAAGGCAGTGCCTTCCGCCTGAACCTTCACGGCGACGGGTGCGGCGAGATAGGAATAGACCGGGAAAGCGACCGCTATCAGTGCCGCGGCCACTGGCACGGCAAATTTGAGAACGCGCACGCGGCGCGAATGACGCTGTGCACGGTCGAAAGCATCGCCGCGCGTCCGGCCGTCCGCCGGGGGAGCCAACACCGCCTCGGCGTTGGTTGGTTCAATAGGTCGCGCTAACATTCACTGCTTTCTTCTAACCCTGCCCGCCCTTGAGCACCGCCTATAGGTGGGACGCCGGCGCTTTCAAGCAAGCACAAGCCCACGAAAACTGCAAAAGTGTGACAACCGCCTTTGTACAGACGAAAACGAAGTCCGCACAACTGCGTGTTCTCCATAGCAGAAACAGACACGCGGCGTAAAATTTATCAGCGCCTGTCTCGCCGCCCGACCTCGCGGTAATTGCCCAAAAACGTGAGGGGAGATGTCGGATGCCCCGCCTGGCCAGCCTGGCCGATCGTGTATGCGGCGTTGCCGATCACGTCGGCGGGACGCTTTTGGCTTTAGATCCGGTCGGCGTCAGGCCGCCTTCCTCTGTATGAGACCAACAAGAACGGTGCGCATTCCCGAATACGATGGGCTGCCAATTTTCACTTCCCAATCAGTGTTGCGTTTCCGAGGGTGCTTCACATTACGCAACGCTTGGCGGAATGTGTTCGGGTCGACGCCTACAGTTCGAGCCATATCTTCGGCGGTTGTGTGTTTGGCGATCATGAAATCTCCTATGCCTTTTGCCGGTATATAGGGCGTTTGCGCAACTCGGCCAAAGGATTAGCCGTTTGCGCAAACTTCAGACTGAGACACTGCCGGAAAGAGAACTGCTTCCCGATGAGAGGATCATGGTCTAAAAGCGTCCCCTTCCGCCGACTGAAAGGCTGACCATGGCACTGAGAGCCGACGACCTGATCGACCGCCGCCGTTTGCGGCGCAAGCTGACATTCTGGCGCGTTGTCGCCATAGGCATCGTAGCCCTTGGGGTGATTGCGCTTTCAACCTGGTTCTATGGCGACGATTTCGGCGGCTCGACGGTCGACCATATTGCCAAGGTCAAGATCGAAGGCACGATCACCGAGGACGAGGAACTGATCAAGCGCCTGGAAACCATCCGTCTTTCATCGAAGGTGAAAGGGGTGATCCTGTCGATCGATTCGCCTGGCGGCACCACCGTTGGCGGTGAATCGATCTATGAAGAAGTGCGCAAGCTGGCCGCCGACAAGCCGGTGGTGGCGGAAGTCGGCACGCTCGCCGCATCGGCGGGCTATATGATCGCCAGTGCCGCCGATCACATCGTTGCCCGCAAGACCTCGATCGTCGGCTCGATCGGCGTGCTGATCCAGTATCCCGACGTCAGCGGCCTGATGGACAAGCTCGGCGTCAAGCTGGAGGAGGTGAAATCCTCGCCGCTGAAAGCCGCGCCCTCTCCCTTCAAGCCGACCAATGACGACGAGCGCGCCATGGTTCGCAAACTCATCCTCGACAGTTACAACTGGTTCGTCGACATCGTCGCCGAACGCCGCAAGATGACCCGCGAACAAGCGCTGGCGCTTGCCGACGGCTCGATATTCACCGGGCGCCAAGGCGTTGCCAACGGGCTGATCGACGCCGTCGGCGGCGAGGCCGTAGCGGTCGACTGGCTGGCCACCAAGGGCGTCGATGCCAAGCTCAAGGTCGTCGAGTGGAAGGATACCGAACGGCGCGGCAGCTTCCTGTTCTCGAAAGCGATGGCGCAAACCATCGGCAGTGCGCTCGGCCTGCCCGCCTACAGCGGCGACGTCATCCATGAACTCGGAGCCGACCGCTTGTTTCTTGACGGTCTCGTTTCCGTCTGGCACCCTTGAGACGCCGTTTGGGGCAAGTGAAAAAAGCAAATAAAATCATCCTCATAATTTTGACCGCACTGCTTTCACGGGGACCCGTCTCATGATCAAGTCCGAACTTGTGCAGATTATTGCCACGCGCAATCCGCATCTTTTCCTGCGCGACGTCGAAAACATCGTCGGCGCCATCTTCGATGAAATCACCGACGCCCTTGCCGAAGGCAACCGGGTCGAGTTGCGTGGCTTCGGCGCTTTTTCGGTGAAAAATCGTCCCGCCCGCACCGGCCGCAATCCGCGCACAGGCGAATCCGTCGAGGTCGAGGAAAAATGGGTGCCGTTCTTCAAGACTGGTAAGGAACTGCGTGAAAGGCTGAACGGCGGCAAGTAGGCGCGACGTCAGCGCCTGACGGCCTTCGGACAGGCCAGCTTCCGACGGAAAACATCATGTTCAATCGCTTCATGCTCATCGCGATCTTCGTGCCCCTGGCGATCATCCTGATCGCACTCGCCGTTGCCAACCGCGAACTGGTCGCCTTCACGCTGGATCCGTTCAACCCCGGCAATCCGAAGCTGACCCTGACTTTGCCGCTGTTCATCTTCCTGTTCCTGGCACTCGCCATCGGCATGATCGTCGGCAGCCTGGCAACCTGGGTCAAGCAGGGCCGCTATCGCAAGCTGGCGCGCCAGCGCGGCGTCGAGGCCGAGAACCTGCGCCAGGCGGTCAGCCGTGCGCCGGCGGTATCACAAAGCCAGGCTCCGGGAACGGCCCCAGGCTCCGCCCACGGGTCCGCCCAAGGGTCCGCATTGCCGAAGCCGACCGCTTGAACCGCCTGTTGGCGGTTTTGTCCCCACGGAGTTTTGCATGCTGACCATTTCGGCCGCAGAGGTTGACCATGCCCTGAGCTTTGCCAGGCTGGTCGAGACGCTGCGCATGGCGTTTCGCGACGGTGCGGTGCAGCCGGTCAGGCATCATCATACGATCGAGCGGCCAGATGGTGCCGCCTCCACCCTGCTTTTGATGCCGGCCTGGACCGATCTCAACGCGGCCGGCACGTCGGCCGGCGGTCACGTCGGCGTCAAGATCGTTACCGTGTCCCCCGACAACAATGCCATCGGCAAGCCGGCGGTGATGGGGCTCTATCTCCTGCTCAATGGCGCCACCGGCGAACCCGAGGCCTTGATCGACGGCCAGCGGCTGACACAGTGGCGCACCGCCTGCGCTTCGGCGCTCGCGGCCTCCTATCTCGCCCGCGACGATGCCTCGCGGCTGCTGGTGGTCGGCGCCGGCGCGCTGTCGCCCTTCCTCGCCAAGGCGCACTCGGCCGTACGGCCGATCAAGACCATCCGCATCTGGAACCGCACTCCGGCCAATGCCGAGAAAGTCGCCGCCGACCTGCGCGCCGAGGGTTTTGCAGCCAGCGCGGCGAGCGATCTCGATGCCGAGCTTGGGCAGGCCGACATCGTCTCCTCGGCGACGATCACCACCACGCCGTTGATCAAGGGTGCGCTGTTGCAGCCGGGAACCCATGTCGACCTGGTCGGAGGCTTTACGCCGACGATGCGCGAGAGCGATGACGACGCGATCAGGCTTGCCCGCGTCTATGTCGACACCCGCGCCGGCGCCACCAAGGAAGCCGGCGACATCGTCCAGCCGCTGGCCTCCGGCGTGCTGAAGCCGGAAACCATCGTCGCCGATCTGCACGAATTGGCGCGCGGGCAGAAGAAGGGTCGCGAGAGCGCCGGTGAGATCACGCTGTTCAAGTCGGTCGGCGCGGCGCTCGAGGATCTTGCCGCCGGCATTGCCGTCTACAAGGCGATGAAGACTTAATTCGCTGCCGCAGCCGTTTTGGCGCCCATCGCCTCTGCGATCAGAGCAAAATCGGCCGCGCTGACCGAAAACAGGCCAAAGCGAAGCTGATAACCCCAGTTCGACTTGCCGACGGTGAATTCGAGCTTGTCGAGCAGCGGCTTGATCGGCGCTTCCTCGGCCTTAGCCCACGCAACATCGCGGCGGAACGGCGTGAAGCCGGCGCCCATATCGCCCTGATAGGGCCCGCCTTCCCGCACCGTGCCGATCGCGGTGAAGGCCTGCAGGCCATCTTTCTCGCCCAAAACAGTGGTCGGCGAATAGTAGACGATGCCATCGCCTGGCTTGACGCGACGCAGCGGTGCCGCCTTGCCGTGATTGACCTGCATGAAGCCGGCTGCGCGACCCCGCCGGACATGTTCGGCCGATGCCACCGCGATCCAATACGCGCTCATTTCTGGTCACCATCGGCTTGTGCGCCGTCGGACAGCCAATAGACGCGCAGGCGATGATTGTCGGGATCGAGCGCGACAAAAGTACGGCCGAAATCCATGTCGGTCGGCGTCTGCAGGATTGTCAGCCCGCGCCCGGACCAGTCGGCATGGGCGGCATCGACCGCATCGGGCGTATCCAGCGCAAACACGATTTCGGCGCCACCGCCTGACGTGGCGGCTGCCGGCTCCACCGTATGGCGCGACCACAGGCCGAACTTGAAGCCGGCATCGAGCACGAACAGCACGAAGGTCGGCGAACTTTCGACCGGCTGACGGCCGAGCAGCGCGCTGTAGAAGGCGCCGCTCTGCTGCGGCTGGTCGACATAGAGGATGACGAAATTCGGGGTGGTCATGTCTGCTCTCCAAGGTTCAGCGTTTCGACTTGGCGAACATAGGATGCGCTACTGTCAGTTTCTGGCAGTAGCCGTCACGAACCACGCGACGTGTCGAGCGTTGCCCGCCATTCCTTGAGCAGCGCCTGGCGACGATGGGGATAGCGCGTATCTGTTGCATGGAGTTCGGTAATGCGATCGGTGCGAAAATGCCGGAAATCGTGCCGCATCTCGCACCACGCCACCACCACCCGCACCTTGTCGAAGAAGCCCAGCGCAAATGGCCACACGACACGCTCGGACGCAGCGCCGCCAGCGTCGCGGTAAAGAAAGCCGAGCTTGCGCTCGTTGCGGATGGCCTGCCGTACGAGGCCAAGGTCGATGGTCTCGATGGCCATGGCGGGAGGGCCGACCAGCAGTGTGCTCGCGTCGAGATCCTCGCGCAGATCGTCCGGCAGGACAGCCGCGATCTTGGCCAACGCGTTGGCAGCGGCGGCCGAAAGACGCTGGTCCGGCTGCTTGGCGACCCAGCGCGAGCCGAGCACGATGGCTTCGATCTCCTCGTCGCTGAACATCAGCGGCGGCAGCATGAAGCCGGGCTTGAGCACATAACCGACACCCGCCTCGCCCTCGATCGGCGCGCCCTGGCCCTGCAGCGTGGCGATGTCGCGGTAGAGCGTGCGGATCGAAATCCCGAGTTCATCGGCCAGCGCTTGCCCGCTCACCGGCCGGCGATGCCGGCGCAGGCACTGGATCAGGTCGAGCAGGCGTTCGGAGCGGGACATCCGGTAGATTTGCCTGTTTCTTTGACATTGGTCCATCGCGGCCAACCTGAACCGGAGAGGCCGACCTGTCGGACTTGGTTGCGAAGCCGGTTGCCCTATGTCAAAAGCGGCCACCCCGTTCGGAGTTGCCCCCGCTTGAAGTCTTTTCGCGACAAACGCCGCGACAACCGTCCACATCCATCCGCGAAGGGTGCGGCGGACGTGTCGCGTCCGCGTCCCGGCCAGGCTCCCGCCAGACCGGAAGCGCCACCGCGCGAGCGCCATGAGGCGAAGACGGAAAGTCGTTCCGAACCGAACTCGGCGCCGCGCATCCTGGCCCGCCGCGAAGGCGCTCTGCCCGCCGAACATCTTCCCGTGATCCTGGAAGTGGCGCCCAATGCCGATTATGCGCTCCTCGACAGCGGCACCGGCCAAAAGCTCGAACAATATGGCCCCTACCGTATCGTACGGCCCGAGGGCCAGGCGATCTGGCAAAAGGCCTTGCCGGCAAAGGAATGGGAGCGCGCCGACGCCGTCTTCACCGGCGACACCGACGAGGAGGGTATCGGCCGCTGGCGTTTTCCCAAGCTGCCACTCGGCGAGACCTGGCCGATGAAGCATGACGGCATCGACTATCTCGGCCGTTTCACCTCGTTTCGTCATGTCGGCGTCTTTCCCGAGCAGGCCTCCCATTGGGATCACATGGCCGGGCTGATCGCGGCGGCGAAGCGGCCGGTCAAGGTGCTGAACCTGTTCGGCTATACCGGTCTCGCCTCATTGGTGGCGGCTCGCGCCGGGGCCGAGGTCACCCATGTCGATGCCTCGAAGAAGGCAATTGGCTGGGCCCGTGAAAACCAGGAGATGGCCGGCCTCGGCAGCAAGCCGATCCGCTGGATCGTCGACGACGCGGTCAAATTCGCCGAGCGCGAGGAGCGTCGCGGCAGCCGCTACGACATCATCCTGTTCGACCCGCCGGCCTATGGCCGTGGCCCCAAGGGCGAGGTCTGGCAATTGTTCGAGGACCTGCCTGATTTGACCGAACTTTGCCGGGCGATCCTGACGCCGAAGCCGCTTGCCGTGGTGCTGACCGCCTATTCCATCCGCGCCTCCTTCTTCGCCATCCACGCCTTGATGCGCGATACGTTTGCCGGCATGGGCGGCAAGATGGAATCGGGTGAGCTGATCATCCGTGAAAAGTCCGCCGGCCGGGCGCTCTCGACCTCACTGTTTTCGCGTTGGGTGGCTGAATGAACGAGCGGCATGCAGGCGCACCTGGCCAGGTGAAGGAGGTCACCAGCCTCGCCAATCCGCTGGTCAAGGACATCAAGGCGCTCGCGCAGAAGAAATTCCGCGACCAGCAGAACGCCTTCATGGCCGAAGGGTTGAAGCTGGTTATCGATGCGCTCGATCTCGGCTGGCAGATCAGGACGTTAGTTTTCGCCAAGGCAGGGCGCGGCAATGCGGCGGTGGAGAAGGTGGCCGCACGCACGGTTGCCGCAGGCGGCATGGTGCTAGAAGTGTCGGAAAAGGTGCTGGTCGCCATCACCCGCCGCGACAATCCGCAAATGGTGGTGGGCGTCTTTTCGCAGAAATTCCTCGCCTTGAAGGATGTGCGCGCCGACAATGGCGACGTCTGGGTGGCGCTCGATCGGGTACGCGATCCCGGCAATCTCGGCACCGTCATCCGCACCGTCGATGCCGTCGGCGCCAAAGGCGTCATCCTGGTCGGCGATACCACTGATCCATTCTCCGTGGAAACGGTGCGCGCCACCATGGGTTCGATCTTTGCCGTGCCGGTAGCCAAGGCGACGACCGAGGCTTTCCTTGCCTGGCGAGGCGGCTTCTCAGGCCTCGTCGCCGGAACCCACCTGAAAGGCGCCGTCGACTACCGCTCGGTCGATTTTTCCCGCGGGCCCGTGCTGCTGATGATGGGCAACGAGCAGCAGGGGCTGCCCGAAAGCCTGGCTGCGAGCTGCGACAGGCTGCTCAGGATTCCGCAAGCGGGCCGTGCCGATTCGCTCAATCTGGCCGTCGCCACCGGCATCATGCTGTTCGAGATCCGGCGCGGCGCGCTGAAGCTCGAGCCAATCCTGGACCAGCAATGAAGGTTGCCTGCCCGTGAGATCATGGACTCCCTACGCACTGCTCGTCGTCGCGGCCATCGCGCTCGACCAGTGGATAAAGTACCTGGTCGAGGCCGGTCTGCCTTTTCAGGAAAAGGTTGATCTGTTGCCCTTCCTGGCGCTGTTTCGCACCTACAATACCGGCATCGCCTTCTCGATGTTCTCATCCTTCGGCGACACCGGGCTGATCGTCATTTCGCTCGCCGTCGTTGCCTTCGTGCTGTTCCTGGCGACGCGGATCGCGCCGTCCCAGATCCTTGCCCGCACCGGCTTTGCGCTGATCGTCGGCGGCGCGCTCGGCAACCTGATCGACCGCGCCGTCTACGGCCACGTCATCGACTACATCCTGTTCCACACGACGGTCTGGTCGTTCGCCGTCTTCAACCTTGCCGACGCCTTCATCTCGGTGGGCGCGGCACTGGTCGTCTTCGACGAGCTGTTCGGCTGGCGGCGCGAGCCCGGGCCGTCCAACGCCAAGCCTTCCAAAGCCATGCCTTCCAAGGCCAAGTCTTCGAAGGCCAAGTCTTCGAAGGATTGACCCCGTGCCGCCATCGCCGCACAGTTCATGTCGCCAAACACGATCGCGGAGAAAGACATGTCCGAAACCTTCAAAGCCATCCTCGTTTCGCGTGACGCCGAGAAAAAGCAGTCGGTAACCGTGACCGATCTCACCGACGCCGACCTGATGGAAGGCGATGTCACCATCGCGGTCGAGGCAACGACGGTGAACTACAAGGATGGCCTGGCGATCACAGGCAAGGCGCCGGTGATCCGCCGCTGGCCGCTGGTGCCGGGCATCGATTTCGCCGGCACCGTCATCTCGTCTTCCCATCCCGACTGGCGCGCCGGTGACAAAGCCATCCTGAACGGCTGGGGCGTCGGCGAAACCCATTTCGGCGCCTATGCTGGCCGCGCCCGTGTCAAAGGCGACTGGCTGGTGCCGCTGCCGCAGGGCATCAGCCCGCATGACGCGATGGCCGTCGGCACCGCAGGCTATACCGCCATGCTCTGCGTCATGGCCCTGGAGCGGCACGGCATCCTGCCCGATCGCGGCCCGGTGGTGGTGACGGGGGCGGCCGGCGGTGTCGGCTCGGTCGCGGTCTCGATCCTGTCCAGCCTCGGCTACCATGTCATTGCTTCCACCGGCCGCAATGCCGAAAGCCCCTATCTGATCGACCTTGGCGCCGCCGAAGTGATATCGCGCGACGAGCTTGCCCAGCCGGCCAAGCCGCTGGCCAAGGAGCGCTGGGCCGGCGGCATCGACGCAGTTGGCAGCCACACGCTGGCCAATGTGCTCTCGATGACCTCCTATGGCGGCGCGGTCGCCGCCTGCGGCCTGGCCGGCGGCATGGACCTGCCGACCAGCGTCGCGCCCTTCATCCTGCGCGGCGTCTCATTGCTCGGCATCGATTCAGTGATGGCGCCGAAAGCAGTCCGCCTCGAGGCATGGCGCCGCATCGGCACCGACCTCGATCTTCAGAAGCTCGCCAGCCTGTCCAGCACCATCGGGTTCGACGGCATCGTCGATGCCGCGCGCGACATCGTCGACGGCAAGATCCGCGGCCGCGTCGTCGTGGATATGTGACTCCGCCCAACTGCCGGAAGGGATGGAATCGCCAGATCTGCGGCAAACCCGCCGCGCCTCGGCAAAAAGCGCTCATCCGCTAAAATTCGAACGATCCGCCGCAATTTTCCATAATCTCTGTCTGGCAAGGATTTCGCATGATCGCGGAATCCGGCAGCCAACAGGCGGACACTGGCGACGACGTCGATGCGGTGCTCCCGCCGCTGGTGCCCGAGCCGGAATTCTCCAGGCGCGAAAGCCTGCCCTTTCTGACATTCGTCGCCATCGTGGTGGTGGCCGGGCTGGCGCATCTGACCGGGGCACCAATCTTCATTAGCGTCGCATTGCTGGCAACCGGTCTTGCCGGTCTTGCCCTGCATCTGCGCGCCAGGCGGAGCGAACATCGCACCTCTGCCCTTCTTGACGAAACCACTGCCCGCAGCCGCGCCGAGATCGAGACGCTGGCCGACCGCATGTGGGAGATGCAGGAGAGCGATGAGCGCTTTCGCGGCCTGATCGACGCGCTTGGCGATCTCGTCATCCATCGCGACCGCGATGGCTACATCGTCTATGCCAACAAGGTCTTCGCCGATCTCGTCGAGATCGACCAGCGCGACCTTGCCGGCAAGACCCTGGCAGAACTGGGCATCGAGGTCGGCATGGTTCCCGATGCCGCCTTTTCCGACCATGAGTGCCTGAGTTCCACCGATGTCTCTATCAGCACGCCGAGCGGGCAGCGCTGGTTCTCCTGGATCGAACTGTCGGTGCGCGACAAGGACAGCGGCGCGGTTTCGCACCGCGCCATCGCCCGCGACATCACCGCCCGCAAACGCGCCGAATCCTCGCTGATCACCGCACGCGAACGGGCCGAATATGCCAGCCAGGCCAAATCGCGCTTCCTCGCCACCGTCAGCCATGAAATCCGCACCCCGATGAACGGCATCATGGGGATGGCCAGGTTGCTCGCCGACACCAGCCTGTCGCCGGAGCAGCAAACCTATGTCGGCGCGGTCTCGACCTCGGCCAGCGCATTGCTTGCCCTGATCGAGGATCTTCTCGACTATTCCAAGATCGAAGCCGGGCGTTTCGACCCCGAGCCGCAGCCGATGTCGGTGCGCGAGATCGCCGACAACATCATCGAATTGCTGGCAGCGCGGGCTTTCGCCAAGGATATCGGGCTGGGTTGCCATGTCGAACCCGACGTGCCGCAATTGATCACCGCCGATCCGGGCAAGGTGAGGCAGGTGCTTCTCAACCTCATCGGCAACGCCATCAAGTTCACCGACAGCGGCGGCGTGCTGGTGAGCATAGCATGCGCACGCACCGAAACCAGCGACCGCATATGCTTCACCATCGCCGATACCGGTCCGGGCCTGCGTGATGCCGACCTGGAGCGCATTTTCGAGGAGTTCGAGCAGGCCGACGGCACGTCGACACGCACACATGGCGGGGCCGGCCTCGGCCTTGCCATCTCCAGACGCCTGGTGGCCGCCATGGGCGGCACGATCTCGGTATCCAGCCGGCTCGGCCAGGGATCCGAGTTCGTCTTCGAAATCCCTGCGATAGCGGCCACCGAAGCGCCGCAGGGCCACCAGAATGCTCTCTCGGGCAGACGCGCGGTGATCCTGTCGAAGAACGCCGTCGAGGCCGACGCCATCGCCCGCACCATCCGCGCCAATGGCGGCGCGGTCGACATCGCCACCACTGCCGCACAGGCCGCGCCTTTCGCCGCCGGCTGCGATGCGATCCTGGTCGATGCAGCGATGGAAGAAGGCGACGGAAGGCTGCTCAAGCGCCTGCGCCAAAGCGGTTTCTCCGACTGTGAGGCGATCACGCTGATCGCGCCGACCGATCGCGGCATGCTTGGCGAGTTCCGAGCCAGCGGCTACGCAACCTTCCTGGCCAGACCGGTGCGTGGCGGAACACTTCTGCGTGTGCTGTTGAGCAGCCATGCTCCGAGCCTCGGCCCGCCGCAGCCGGAAAGGCGCGGCGCGCCGACGCTGCGCGCCGTCGGCAACCGCCAGCGCGGCCTGTCGGTGCTGATCGCCGAGGACAATGACATCAACGCCATGCTGGCCCGCGCCACGCTGCTGAAGGCCGGGCATCGCGTCAAGGTGGTCGGCAACGGCAAGGCCGCCGTCGAGGCTGTCACCGGCGCCGCGCACAAGGACCGCTTCGACGTGGTCTTGATGGATCTGCACATGCCGGTCATGGACGGGCTGGACGCGATTGCCGCCATCCGCCGCCATGAGGAAGAAAGTGCAGTGCGGCCGGTGCCGATCATGGTGCTGTCGGCCGACAGCCAGGAAAAGACCCGTCATGCGGTGTTGGCCCATGGCGCCAGCGGCTTTGTCACCAAGCCGCTCGACCCCGAGGCGCTGGTCAATGCTGTCGAGGGGCAGGTCGTCGCGGCCTGAGCTTTCCACCGTCATTCGGCACGGGCGATCACTTAAACGTAGCCGGTTGATCGTATTCGCCAGCCGACGAAGTATTGCCCATGACGTCGTATCACGGTACTGTCACAATCCTGTTGCACCTACACCGTATCCCCGTGCCAAGAGGGATGGCTCGAAGGAGAATCACTCGTGCATACAGTTATGCCGGAATGTGACACTCGGCCGAACGCCAGCAGCGCCTTGCTTGCCGGACGTAACGTCGATTCCGTCATAAAGGGCGCTGCGCTGGGCCGTATAGGCAATCTTGAAGTGCGGCTCGCTCGCAACGAGGCCGAGATCGCGGCCGCGCAGGAAGTGCGCTACCGGGTGTTCTACGACGAACTTGGCGCCAGGAAGGACCTGTTCCAGGCCCATGACCGCCGGGACGCCGATCGGTTCGATCCGCTCTGCGACCATCTGCTGGTTTTGGACACCACGCTTTCCGGTCCCGAACATCGCCGCATCGTCGGCACATATCGGCTGCTGCGGCAAGAAATCGCGGCCACGGCCGGTGGCTTCTATTCCGAAGGTGAATTCGAGCTGACCAAGCTCATCGCCCGCCACCCCGGCCAGCGTTTCCTTGAACTCGGCCGCTCCTGCGTGTTGCCGGAATACCGCTCGAAGCGCACCATCGAGGCGTTGTGGCAAGGCATCTGGGCTTACATCAATCATTACGAAATCGGTGTGATGACCGGCTGCGCGTCCTTTAACGGCACCGTGCCGGCAGCGCATGCCGAGGCGCTCACCTACCTCGCCCACCACTGCCGGACGAACTCGGCCTGGGACGTGCGCGCGGTGTCCGGGCGCTATTGCTCGATGGATCTGATGCCGATCGAGGCCGTCAATGCCAAGGCGGCGATCGCCGCGATGCCGCCTTTGGTCAAGGGCTATCTGCGCGTCGGTGCCCGCATCGGCGATGGTTGCGTCATCGATCGCGAATTCTCGACGGTCGATGTGTTCGTCGTGATGCCGGTCAAGGAGATCGGCGCACGCTACGTCAACTATTATGGCGGCGAAGCCCAGCGCTTCGCGGCGTGAGATTGAGTAGGCAGTAGGCAGTAGGCAGTAGGCAGTAGTGATGACGCCACGATTAAGCTCCTGTGACTACTGATTATTCCCTATTCCCTATTCCCTATTCCCTATTCCCTATTCCCTATTCCCCATTCCCTATTCCCTCTCTTCACGGAATATCTTCCGGCCGCCTGCCGGGTCGGCTCTTGTAGGACGGAAACGACCAGCCGAATTTGAGCGCACCACCGCGCACGAGGAACGCCGCCGCAAAACCGGCGAGGTCCGAGGCGAGCGGCGGCAGTCCGGCAAGTTCGCCAAGCGTGTAAAGGCCGGCACCCGCAAGGGCCGCCGTAACGTAGATCTCGGGCCTGAGCAGCACAGATGGCTCGCCGGCAAGGAGATCACGCAAAATGCCGCCGAAAGTGGCGGTGAGCACGCCGGTGATGACGGACACGACCGGCGAGCCTGTAATCGCAAGCCCCTTGGCCGCGCCCATCACCGAAAAAGCGGCGAGCCCGACGGCGTCGAGCCAGAGCAGCCATTTCCAGCGCGATTCGACACGATGCGCGCCGAAGAAGACCAGCACCGCAACCGCGGCGCAGACCAGCACATAGCCGGAGTTGGCGACCCAGAAAACCGGCAGGTTGAGGATAACGTCGCGAAGCGTGCCACCGCCTATCCCGGTGACGCTGGCCAGGAACAGGAAGCCGATAATGTCGAGTTGCTTACGCGAAGCCGCCAGCGCCCCGGTCGCCGCGAAGACGGCGACACCGGCATAATCAAGAAGCGCGATAGGGTTCATGAGGCCAAGGCAGTAGGGATTAGGGATTAGGCAGTATGAATAGCACGAAGCCGCGCGATGATACGACTGCCCTAGTTTCCTACTGCCTACTGCCTACTGCCTATTCCCTGCCTCACGCATCTTTCTCGGCCTGTTCGTTCACCGGCCCCGGCTCGACCGGTGCTTCAGCGGCGGCGAACTTTGGCCCGCCCTTGGCGACGCCCACCATGGCCGGGCGCAGCACGCGGTCGCCGATCGAATAGCCCGGCTGCACGACCTGGACCACGGTGTTGGCCGGGACATCCGGATTGGGCACTTCGAACATCGCCTGGTGGAAATTGGGATCGAACTTCTCGCCTTCAGGCGCGAGCTTCTTGACCCCATGCCGTTCCAGCGCCGACAGCATGGCGCGCTCGGTGAGGTCGACGCCTTCGATCAGCGCCTTGAAGCCGGCGTCACCCGATGCCTTGGCCTCGGCGGGAATCGCATCCAGCGCGCGGCGCAGATTGTCCGACACCGACAACATGTCGCGGGCGAAATTCGCGACCGCGTAGGTGCGCGCATCGTGCACATCGCGCGCCGTGCGGCGACGCAGGTTTTCCATCTCGGCCGCCACGCGCAGCGCGCGGTCCTTCAGCTCTTCATTTTCCTTCAGCAGCCGCACAAGGGCTTCATAATCACCGTCGGTGCTGCCTTCCGTGCGCTCGACTGTGGGCTCGGTCGCCTCGACTTCATCGGGCGCGCGTTCGTCTTTTGCCTGGTCGCTCATCGCCGTTTCCCGTCAATCTCGAATGATGTGGATTTTGTGCCCGATATCGATGTTTGGCGGCCAAAAATCAAGGGGTAAGCGACTATGGAAGCCGCCGGCCAAGGCCGGGCAATGACAGGCAAGACATTTCGACTTTAATTCAAATTTTACCTTAACCGCCGGCTTTGCTTGCCACACAGGCATGATGGGGGAACCATTCTCTTGCTGCAGGAGTTTCGAAGCCGAGACAGGATTTTGAGATGATGACCCGCAACATGGGCGAACAGACAGAGGGGCTGGCCATCGAGATCAGGCGCCAGTTCGGCGCCGAGGCGGTGACCCGCTTTCTGCGCACCTTGCCGGCCTTCCGCACCGAGGCCGACATCCCCGACCGGCTCAGAGAACTGCTCGACCGCCTCGATGGGGCGGAGCGCGGTGACATCGGCTGGCGCCGGCCGTAACGCAACAATCGATCTTGGCAGCAAACCTCCTATCGGCAATAGCCGTGGAGAGCCGAACCATCTAAGGATAGATGGGTTGGTTCAAATGGAGGACGTAATGCGCAAGGTTTCGATTACCTCATCGCTGATGGCGCTTGTCGGCCTCGGCGCCATCACCTTGGCGGCCTTTCCGGCACAAGCAGACAATCTGCAGCTGCAATTGGGCAAACATGGCCCGCGGCTGAAGCTCATGGAAGATTGCGACCCCGCCTACGACGATTGCGAAGGTCCCCGTCGCGACGATCGGCGCGACCGGCGTCAACGAGGCTGCACGGAAGACCGGGCTCTCGACAAGGCAGAGCGAATGGGCATCCGCCGCGCAAGAATTGAGTCCATCGGCCGCCGGGAGATCACGGTCCGCGGCAGACAGGGTGGCGACCGCGTGCGCGTGACTTTTGGCACCGAGCGCGGCTGTCCTATCCTCGATCGCGAATAGCGGTCGACGTCATCAGCAGGTTGAGCTGGCGGTTGGCTGGCTCGACCGCCAAGCCACGCGACAATTACGCACAGTAATTTTGCGTGATGTTGCCTTGCGGCGGCGAAGCACCGCGCCTATGCTTCCTGATGAACATGATTTCCCCTGAGGCGGTGGCCAACAGCAAGCGCGCCTGGCTGAAGATTCTCGCCCGCTACAAGAAGCCCGACAGGCGGCGCAGCGCCGTCGAACTCGCCATCACCCTCATTCCATTCGCCATACTCTGGGGACTGTCCTCGGCGGCTTATGCCTATGGCCATTGGTGGGGACTGGTCCTCATCCTTCCCGCGGCCGGGTTTCTGGTGCGCATCTTCATGATCCAGCACGACTGCGGCCACGGCTCCTTCTTCGCCAATCGCTACGCCGACGACTGGATTGGCCGCGCGCTCGGCATCCTGACGCTGACGCCCTACGATTGCTGGCGGCGTGCCCACGCGACGCACCACGCCAGCGCCGGCAATCTTGACGAACGCGGCATGGGCGACATCCGGACGCTGACCGTTGCAGAATACCGGCAGATGTCGTGGCGAGGCCGCCTCGCCTACCGTCTCTATCGCCACCCGCTGGTGATGTTCGGGCTCGGTCCGATCTGGCTGTTCATCTTCGAGCAAAGGCTCCCCGTCGGCATGATGCGCGGCGGCCTGACCCCTTGGGTGTCGTCGATGACCACCAATCTTGGCATCGCGGTCGCAGCAGCCATCCTCATATGGTTCGTCGGCCCGGGCGCTTTCCTGGTGGTCCACCTGCCGATCGTCATCCTCGCCGGTTCGGCCGGCATCTGGCTGTTCTACGTCCAGCACCAGTTCGAGGAAACGGAATGGGCGAAGGATGCCGACTGGGAATTCCAGCACGCTGCCCTGCACGGATCGTCCTATTACGATCTACCGCCGGTGCTGAACTGGCTCACCGGCAACATCGGTGTCCATCACGTCCATCATCTCTCCGCCAAGGTGCCGTGCTACCGGTTGCAGGAAGTGCTGCGGGATTATCCCGAGTTGCGCGACATCGGCCGTGTCACGCTGCTCGAAAGCTTGCGCTGCGTCAAACTGGCATTGTGGGACGAAAACCGCCGCAAGCTGGTGTCGTTCCGCGAGGCACGGGCGGCGGCTTAAGCAATTCCAGGAGAAGTTTGAACGGTTTTCCAGGGAAAGCGCGTAACGTTTTCCCTGGGCAATTGCGTCATAACAAAAGGACCGCCGCGCTATGGGCGCCGCGGCCTGGAGCTCCGATCAGGCAGCCCTGATCATGTCGGCGGCCTTTTCGGCGATCATGATGGTTGGGGCATTGGTGTTGCCACCAATCAGTGTCGGCATCACCGAGGCGTCGACGACACGCAAGGCTTCAAGCCCGCGCACCTTGAGTTGCGGATCGACCACCGCCATCTCGTCGACTCCCATCCGACAGGAGCCGACCGGGTGATAGACCGTGTCGGCGCGGGTACGGATATGGGTCATCAGATCGGCATCGCTCGGCTCGCCGGCGATGTGCATTTCCTTGTGCCGGTAGCGCGTCAGCGCCGGCGAAGCCAGCACCTGCCGGGTGATCCTCACGCCTTTCAGCAGCAGTTCCGCATCGCGCTGGTCGCCGAGAAAGCGCGGATCGATGCGTGGCGCGGCAAATGGATCGGCGCTGGCCAGCCCAACCTCGCCACGTGAGTGCGGCCGCAATATGCAGACATGACAGGAAAAACCGAAGCCGTAGTGCAGCGTGCGCGCATGGTTTTCGACCAGGCCGATGACGAATTGCAGCTGCAGGTCAGGGCGTTCAAGCGCCGGGTCGGATTTGACGAAAGCGCCGCTCTCGGCCGCCGGCGAGGCGATCAGCCCGGTTCCATCCCGGCGCCACTGCGCGATGTGCCTGAGGAAACTCAACGCGCCGCGCGGGCTCATGCCAAGCATATCGGTGTCCTTCGATCTCCAGCCGACGATGAAATCGAGGTGATCCTGCAGGTTCTTGCCGACGCCCGGCAATTCGTGGACGACGGGAATGCCATGCACGGCAAGTTCGGCCGCCGGGCCGATACCCGACAGCAACAGAAGCTGCGGCGAACCGAAGGCACCGCCACAGAGGATCACCTCGCGCGACGCCTGTGCCACTGTCTCGCCTTTGCGTGTCCGGTAGCGGATGCCGGTGGCGCGCTTGCCGTCAAGGACGATGCCTGTGGCGTGCGCCCGCGTGACCACGGTCAGATTGGTCCGCTGCATCACCGGATGGAGATAGGCGGCGGCAGTCGAACAGCGCTCGCCATTACGGGCGCCACCGGCAAACTGGGTCACCTGGAAATAGCCGGCGCCCTCTTGTTCCGGTCCGTTGAAATCGTCCGAGGCGCGAATCTGGTTTTCGGCACAAGCCTCTATGAAGGCCTTGGCGATCGGCCTCGGCGAGCGCTGGTTCGACACTTTCAGCGGGCCGTCCCCGCCATGCAACGCATCAGTGCCGCGCTCATTGCCCTCGGCGCGCCGGAAATAGGGCAGCACCTCATCCCACGACCAGCCCTCGCAGCCTAGATTTGCCCATTCGTCATAGTCGCTGCGATGGCCCCTGACATAGAGCATTGCATTGATTGCGCTGGAGCCGCCCAGCGCCTTGCCGCGCGGCTGGTAGCCCTTGCGGCCGCCAAGACCTTGCTGCGGCACGGTCTCGAAGGCCCAGTTGTTGATTCTGGGCCGGCCGGAAAGCATGCTGATAATGCCAGCAGGAGCGCGGATCAGCATATCCCTGCCCTCGCCGCCAGCTTCGATCAGGCAGACCGTTTTCGATGGATCTTCCGAAAGCCGCGCGGCAAGCGCACAGCCGGCGGACCCACCGCCGGCTATGACATAGTCGTAACGCATGAAGACCCCTCCCCGATCGTCCACGGATTTCCATCCGGATGATCAAGAAAAGGCCTGAACACGACTGATGTAAAGACGCGCGGAATTACCGCAACGTCAGCTGCTGCGAACGCGCCGCCAGGAGTATTTCGGGCCTTTTGGTTCCGGCACGGCGGCTGGCTGGTAGTAGAGCCCCAATCCGCCGGTACGGTCCTCCGCCAGGCGCTTCAACAGCACCGGATTGGAAATCTCGAACTCGTCGAAGCCCAGCCGCAGCATATGCGGCAGCTGGTCCACCAGCACTTGGCCCGTGGCGCGAACGGCACCTTCGAAATGGTAGCGGCCGCGCAGCAGTTCTCCCTTAGAGAAGGAGCGGCCGTCGCTGAAGGCCGGGAAGGCCAATGCCACCAGCGACAGCTGGTCGAGCAGGTCGGCAATCTTCTCGAGCTGATCACCCGGCTGCAGCAGGACGCCGAGCCGTTCCTTGGCCGAGCGGCGCACCTCCGGATCCAGATCGAGGAAGACTTGCAACGGCAGGATGAAGCGGCCGTTGCCGGACAGCGCATCGGCGCTTTCGGCATGCGTCCACTCATCCTCGTGAAAACCCGCAGGGGTCCAGAGCCGGGTCTCCGGTGTCGTCGGTCCAGTCATAAAGATTCCTAAAGCCCCAAGATCCAGGTCCGCTGAAAGTCCATCCCACGCAAAGCCGGCGGCCTCCGGATGAAGGTCGCCGTTCGCAGGCCGGCTGAATTTCAGCATACCCTATAGTGATGCGTCGGTCAGCGACTTCTCCAGCCCCGACAGGTGAATGCCGCACTCGGTCTTGGCGTGACCAGCCCAGCGGCCGCTGCGCGCGTCCTCGCCCGGCTGCACCGGCTGCGTGCACGGGAAGCAGCCGATCGACAGATAGCCATAGGCGACCAGTGGATTTTCGCGCAGCGCATGCGCGCGCATGTAGTCGGCCTGATCCGATGTCGTCCAGTGTGCCAGCGGATTGATGCGGATGCGCGGACCGACGGCCTCGAACACCGGCAGCGCTGCCCGTGTCGCGGCCTGAAAGCGCTTGCGGCCGGTTAACCAGGCGCGGAAGGGTGCAACGCCACGCGCCAACGGCTCGACCTTGCGTACATCGCAGCAGGCGTCGGTGTTGCTCTGATGCAGATTGCCCGTCGGATCGATCCGTTCGAGTGCTGCTTCCTCGGGTTTGATCACCCTTATGTTGGTCAGCCCGAAATCGGCGGCGAGCGCGTCGCGATAGCCGAGCGTCTCCTCGAAATGCTTGCCGGTGTCGAGGAAGATGACCGGCAGTGTCCGGTCGATCTTGGCGATCATGTGCAGCAGCACAGCCGAGTCCGCGCCGAACGACGACACCGCAGCGATCTCGTCGAGGAACAGTTCGCGGGCCGAGCGTTCGATGATCTCGATCGGCTTCAGATGACCGTAGAGCGCGTCGAGCCCCGCCGCTTTGGCGGCGATGCCGTCATCGACGTCTCCGATACGGTCAAGCGGCCTTGGCTTCGCCAGCATAGAGCGCCTCCTTGAACGGCGCGGGACCGACTCGGCGGTAGGCGTCGATGAATTTCTCTTGTGGGTCGAGCCGAAGGCCGAGATAGGTCTCGACGATCTGTTCGATGGCGTCGGTGATCTCTTCCGACGAGAAGCCGCGGCCGATGATCTCGCCGACCGAGGTGTTCTCGTCTGCCGAGCCGCCCAGCGTCACCTGATAGAGTTCGGAGCCCTTCTTCTCGACGCCGAGGATGCCGATGTGGCCGACATGGTGATGACCGCAGGCGTTGATGCAGCCGGAGATCTTCAGCTTCAGTTCGCCGATCTCGCGCTGCCGTTCCAGCGAGGCGAAGCGTTGCGAGATTTCCTGCGCGATCGGGATCGAGCGCGCCGTGGCCAGCGCGCAATAATCGAGGCCCGGGCAAGCGATGATGTCCGATATCAGGTTGGAGTTGGCTGTCGCCAGACCGATGCCGACCAGCGCATCATAGACCGCCTTGAGGTCGGCGCGGGCCACATGCGGCAGGATCAGGTTCTGCTCATGGCTGACACGCAGCTCGTCAAAGCCATATTTCTCGGCGATGTCGGCGATCGCTTCCATCTGGCTGTCCGAAGCGTCGCCGGGCACCTCGCCGATGCCCTTCAGCGAGATCGTCACCGCCGCATAGTCGGGATGGCGGTGCGTCACGACGTTCTGGTCGAGCCACTCCGAAAACCCCTTGGAATCGAGCCGCGCCAGCTTGACCGCCTGGTCGCCTTCCGGCCGCCCAGCGAGCACCGGTGGCGCGAAATAGGCCTCGATGGCGCGGATGTCGGCTTCCGGCAGCTTCAACTCGGCGTCCTTCAACTCCTGCCACTCGGCCTCGACCTGGCGGGTGATCTCCTCGACGCCGGTCTCATGGACGAGGATCTTGATGCGCGCCTTGTATTTGTTGTCGCGGCGGCCATAGAGGTTGTAAACGCGCAGGATCGCCGTGCAGTAAGACAAAAGATCGGCTTCCGGCAGGAAGTCGCGGATTTTCCGGGCAACCATTGGCGTGCGACCCTGGCCGCCGCCGATATAGACGGCAAAACCGAGTTCGCCGGCGGCGTTCTTCTTCAGGTGCAGGCCGATGTCGTGGGTCTGAATGGCGGCGCGGTCGCGCTCGGCACCCGTCACCGCGATCTTGAATTTGCGCGGCAGGAACGAGAATTCCGGATGCACCGACGACCACTGGCGCAGGATTTCCGCGTAGGGACGCGGATCGGCGACTTCGTCGGCGGCAGCGCCAGCGAAGTGGTCTGCGGTGACGTTGCGGATGCAATTGCCGCTGGTCTGGATGGCATGCATCTCAACGCTCGCGAGATCCGCCAGGATCGCCGGAATGTCCGACAGCGCCGGCCAGTTGAACTGGATGTTCTGGCGCGTGGTGAAATGGCCATAGCCCTTATCGTATTTGCGGGCGATGTGGCCAAGCATGCGCAACTGCTTGCCGTTCAGCGTGCCGTAAGGCACCGCGATGCGCAGCATGTAGGCGTGCAGTTGGAGATAGACGCCGTTCATCAGCCTCAATGGCCGGAACTGGTCCTCGGTGATCTCGCCGGCAAGACGACGCTGCACCTGGTCGCTGAACTCCGCGACGCGGGCCTGGACAAAATCGTGGTCGAACTCATCGTAACGGTACATGCTTGGTCTTTCAGGGCGCGTCCGCCCATGCCTGGTGTCTCGGTTATGCTGCCCGCGCAGCCTGCTTGCCGAGATCGTTGCGGATTGTCGGGCCGGCGGCGCGGATCTTCTCGCGCAGCCGCACCGGTTGGACGACGCCGTTGACGACTTCAGCGTCGATCAAATTGACGTCGACCACTTCGTTGGCGGCATAGGCCTTGGCGCCGATCGCCTCGAGCCTGTCCTCGGCTGCCTTGTCATGGGCGAGGTCGGCATGGTCCACCGTCTCGGCCCAGCCGCCATCGGCGTACCAGACGGCAATACCGTCGGTGAGGCGGTTGGCGGTCAGTATCTTCATTGCTGAACTCCTTCGGCGACCGAACTGGACGCGCCTTCATGCCTGTGTGCCGCCAGCGGCTCGGACCGTTCAAAGTTGGCGCCGGCGACCGCATCGCCGATGATGGTCATGACCGGGCCGGAAAGATCGGCGCGCGTTTCCAGCGACGGCAGGTCGGCAAGCGTGCCGTGGAAGCGACGCCGGTTGGCGAGGCTGGCATTCTCGACCACGGCCACCGCCGTATCTGGCGACAGACCGGCCTCGATCAGCCGTCCGGCAACCTCGGCGGCCACCGAGCGGCCCATATAAACGGCGACGGTGGCGCCGGAAATGGCGAGCTTGGCCCAGTCGGGCAGCGAATTGCCCTTGAGATCGTGGCCGGTGGTGAACACCATCGACGAGGAGACACCGCGCAAGGTCAGCGGCAGTTCGAAATCGGCGGCGGCAGCAAAGGCCGCGGTGACACCCGGAACCACCTCATAGGCGATGCCGGCATCGCGAAGTGCCGCCATCTCTTCGCCGGCCCGGCCGAACACCAGCGGATCGCCTGACTTCAGCCGCACGACACGCTTGCCTTCACGGCCAAGCTCGACCAGCAGCGCATTGATCTCAGCCTGGCTCTTGGTGTGGCAGCCCTTGCGCTTTCCGACCGGCAGGCGCTCGGCATCGCGGCGACCCATGGCAACGACCGCCTCCGGCACCAGCGCGTCATGGACGATGACATCGGCTTCCATCAGCAGACGATGGGCCCGCAAGGTCAGTAGATCCTCGGCGCCCGGACCGGCGCCAACCAGCGCGATGTGACCGCAAGCGGGCGTGTTCGACAGCAGAATATCGACGGCAGCATCATGCGCCTGCGAAAGCTGACCGATTTCAGCCGCGCGTGCAGGAGCACCAGTGAAGAAATCATTCCAGAAGCGGCGCCGGGCATTGCCTCTCGGCAGCAGCTTCTCGGCAGCCCCGCGAAACGAAGCGGCAAGCGTTGCCAGCGGCCCGAGCGACGGCGACAGCATACGGTCGATGCGGCCGCGCAGCATCTGCGCAAGCACCGGCCCGGCGCCTTCGGTGCCGATGGCGATGGCGACTGGCGCGCGGTTGACCAGCGCCGGGGTGAAGAAATCGCAAAGCTCAGGCCGATCGACGGCATTGACCGGAATGCTTAGGCGGCGCGCATCCGCAGCCACCCGACGGTCGAGTTCCTCGTCGCCGCTGGCGGCAAACACCATGATCGCGCCTTCGAGCTGCGATGCGTCGTAAGCGGCGGCAAAATGGCTCGCGCCGGCCTGGGCGACGAAGGCGAGCAGGTCGGGCTCGGCGTGTTCCGCGATAATCCGCAGGACCGCACTCGACTGTCCGATCAGCCGCGCCTTGGCCAGCGCCTCTTCGCCGCCGCCGACGATGGCCACGGCTTCGCCCTCGACCCGCATGAACACGGGGAAGGCGTTGAGCTTGGGAGCAGTGTGCGACATGGACGCGAGCGGAATCCTGAATGAGCTTGCAGTTCTACGCGCGGGCGCGAGAAACCAGAAGGAACGCACTCGCGCATCCCTTATCGGGATGCAATTGCTTTTCTGAAAGCATCCCGGCCAAGAGAAAAATATTTCTCGTTTACAGATGGAGCGGATTCAAGCTGCTGTCGCAGGCCTTGTTTTCCGGGTCTTTTAGCGCCTGGGGAGAAAAGCCGCAAAACCGTTTTTTCTAAATTCTACCAAATTAGTAGATTAAAGCCGCGAACTCTGGATAGCCAGAATGTCCAACGCCGACGCGGCTGCCGACTGGAACATTAGTGGCTCCGGGCGCGTTCTCAAAAGGCCTGTCATATCGGATCGAAACCCGGCTGCGGAACGCCACGAAAGGCCACCACGCGGCTGAAAAGGAGCCTGTCATCATGAACACAATCATACTCAAGCACGGTATCTGGGTCATGGTGGCCGATGGCGAGAAGGCGCTTTTCCTCAGGAACGCTGGCGACAATAAATATCCGAATCTCGAGGTGGTGCAGGAAATGCAGCAGGACAACCCGCCCACCCGCGAGCAAGGCAGTGACAGCCCGGGCCGATACAATGATGGTCCCTCCGTACACCGCAGCGCGGTCGAGGATACGGATTGGCACCGCATCGGCAAGGAGCGTTTCGCCGATGAAATCGCCGCCCGGCTCTACAAGCTCGCGCATGACGGCGAATTCAGCGAGATCGTGCTGGTCGCACCGCCGGTGGTGCTTGGGACAATGCGCAAAAAGCTGCACAAGGAGGTCGGGGACAAGGTGACCGCCGAAATTCCCAAGACATTGACCAACCATGCCATACCGGAAATCGAGGCCTTGCTGCAGGCAGCCTGATCATTGTCGATCGGCCCTGACCGATCGAGACGAATAGCACCGCATAAATTCCGATTTGACCGGCAGCTTTCTCAGCTGCCGGTCAAATATTTGCGGCAGCGCCGTCGATTTCATGGCTTTGCGGGTTGCATCGCCGACATACCATCCACCATATTGCAAACAGGCGGCGGCTTTGGGCGGCGCTCATCCAACATCGCTGTTTTTGAAAGGCGCTCCATAGACAATGCCGCATGACACGCCCCTTATCGCCACCATCGTCGCCGGTCTGGGGCTGGCTTTCGTCTTCGGGGCTCTCGCCAATCGCTTCCGCATTCCGCCGCTGGTCGGCTATCTCGTAGCCGGCGTGCTGGTCGGGCCGAACACGCCTGGCTTCGTCGCCGATGCCGGCCTTGCCAACGAACTGGCCGAAATCGGCGTCATCCTCCTGATGTTCGGCGTCGGGCTGCACTTCTCGCTGAAGGATCTGCTGTCGGTGCGTGCCATCGCCGTGCCGGGCGCCATCGTCCAGATCGGCTTCGCCACCGCACTTGGCGCCGGTCTTGCCTGGATGCTTGGCTGGTCGATGGGCGCGGGGCTGGTGTTCGGCCTGGCGCTGTCGGTGGCCTCGACCGTGGTGCTGCTGCGTGCCCTGCAGGAACGGCGGATGATCGAGACCGAGCGCGGCCGCATCGCCGTCGGCTGGCTGATCGTCGAGGATCTGGCCATGGTGCTGGCGCTGGTGCTGCTGCCGGCGCTCGCTGGCGTGCTCGGCGGTCAGGAGCAGGCTGACGCCCATGCGAGCGGCCTGCTGTCGCTGCCGGCCAGCTACGGCATCTGGGGCGTCGTCGGCATCACGCTGGCCAAGGTCGCCGCTTTCGTGATCGTCATGCTGGTGGTCGGCCGCCGGGTCATTCCCTGGATCCTGCATTACGTCGCCCATACCGGCTCGCGCGAACTGTTCCGGCTGGCGGTTTTGGCCATCGCGCTCGGCGTCGCCTTCGGTGCGGCAAAACTATTCGGTGTCTCGCTGGCGCTGGGCGCCTTCTTCGCCGGCATGATCATGAGCGAGTCCGAGCTCAGCCACCGCGCCGCCGAGGAATCGCTGCCGCTGCGCGATGCCTTCTCCGTGCTGTTCTTCGTCTCGGTCGGCATGCTGTTCGACCCGTTCAGCCTGATCAGCAATGGCTGGCCGATCCTGGCGACGCTGGCCATCATCGTCATTGGCAAATCACTGGCCGCATTCGCCATCGTTGTCGCCTTCGGCTATCCCATCGCCACGGCGCTGATAATTTCGGCAAGCCTTGCCCAGATCGGCGAATTCTCCTTCATTCTGGCTGAACTCGGCGTCGGGCTGAAGCTGCTGCCGGAACAGGGCCGCGACCTCATTCTGGCCGGTGCGATCCTGTCGATTGTCCTCAACCCGCTGATGTTCCTGGCCATCGACTGGATGAAGCCGTGGCTGGAACGGCGCGCCGCCAGGACGGCACCACCGGTCGAGGCAAAACCGGTTGGTCCGGCGACGGAGCCGGGCCAGGTAGCCTCTGTCGCGGCAACGACGAAAAAGGAGGACGGCCCGCCTCCAAAGACGGCACTCACCGGCCATGCTATCCTGATCGGCTACGGCCGTGTCGGTGGCCTGGTCGGCTCGGCGCTGAAAGACGCGGCAATGCCCTTCCTGGTCATCGAGGACGCCGACAAGACGCTGGCGAAATTGAAAGCGGACAGCATCGAGACCGTCGCCGGCAATGCGGCCAATGCCGAAGTGTTCGCCGCCGCCAATCCCGAAGGCGCCAGCCGGCTGATCCTTGCCATCCCCAATGCCTTCGAAGCCGGCCAGATCGTGCTCCGAGCCCGCACCGCCAACCCTGGCATCAACGTCATCGCTCGTGCCCATTCCGACGCCGAGGTCGAACATCTCAAGGGTTTGGGCGCCGATACGGTGATCATGGGTGAACGCGAGATTGCGCGCGGGATTGTGGAAGAAGTTCTCGGTCCCAAACCGGAGTTGAGGCGCGAAACCGCCGAGCCATCGGTGGCCTGAGTTCCAAAGCCCAGGCTGCACTCTCGCACGCTGGCACCGTGATCGGCTCGACCACCCTTTCAAGCGAGCATCACGCCACGAATGCAGAGCCGCCATTTTGCGCGATGCCACTGAGGTATTTGGCCGGCGGCTTCCCAAGCGCCTTCTTGAACATGGTGATGAAGGCCGTAACGGAACCATAGCCGAGATCGCCCGAGACCTGCTGGACACTTTTGCCGGAAGCCAGTTCCCGAATTGCAACGATCAAGTGCAATTGCTGGCGCCAGCGCCCGAAACTCAGCCCTGTCTCCTTTGCCACAAGGCGGGCGAGGCTGCTTTCGCTGAGCGCCACGCGATTGGCCCATTCCGCCAGTGTGCTGCGGTCGGCGGGATCCTGCGCCAACGCCTCGGCGATCCTGTTCAAGCGCGGCTCGGACGAGATCGGCAGGTGTAGCTGCTGGACAGCCATGCGTGGCAATTCGGTGAGCAGTATCTTGATCAAGAGTTCGCCCCTCGCCTCGTCGTCCTGCAGCCGATCGGAAAGCTCGATGATCAATTCGCGCAGCAGTGGCGAGATCGAAAGCGTGCAGCACCGCTCCGGCAGATCGGCGGCTCCCGGCTCTATGTAGACGAAAAAAATCCGGGCGTTGGCGGTTGCGACATTGCTGTGCTCCATGCCGCCGGGGATCCACACCCCGCAATGCGGCGGCACCATCCATAAACCGCTTGGGACGCGGCATGTGACGCCGCCTGCAAGCGCGAAAACGAGTTGGCCCTTGCGGTGCCAATGGGAGGGTACCTCCGCTCTGGTCTCTGGGATATCGACGCGCACGGCAATCGCAGGCGCGGAAAGGTCATCCACATCGAAATCGAGCCAGGGGTAGCTGAGGGGCTGTCTCATGATTGACAGTTTTTAGCGATCAATTGCTTTCATATCTAAATTATTCAAAGGCAAAAGTCGATAAGGTACACTTGCGAATGAGCGGTGCGACCGCCGCGCAGCTAGGAGGTATCAACCATGCTCGCCCTCGTCATCTCCTCCGACAGCGCGACCGGACTGAGGATCTCAGAGCTTGCCGAGCCTCAACCGGCCTCGAACGAGGCGCTTGTCTCGGTCCACGCGACCTCGTTGAATCGCGGCGAACTGCGCCTGCTCAGCATACGTCCGAACGGCTGGATACCCGGCCAGGACATCGGTGGGATCGTCGAACGGGCAGCAGCCGATGGCTCAGGACCGGCCGTTGGCGCCCGCGTCGCGGCTTTGGTCGATGAAGCCGGATGGGCGCAACGTGTCGCCGTTCCGACCGACCGTCTCGCCGTCCTGCCCGATGACGTCAGCTTTGCCGCCGCCGCCACGTTGCCAGTCGCGGGCACGACGGCGCTGAGGACTCTACGCCATGGCGGCGACCTGACCGGCCAGCAGGTGCTGATTACCGGTGCAAGCGGCGCGGTCGGCCGTTTCCAGGTCCAGCTTGCCCGCGAGCAGGGCGCCTCGGTGACGGCAATCGCCGCCGCCCGGCACGCCGAGGATCTCCGCGGCCTTGGAGCCGAGCAGGTTGTCGAAGCGATCGATCTGGCCGAGGGACCGTTCTCGCTGATCACGGAGTCGGTGGGCGGCAAAAGCCTCGCTCACGCGATCGAGCGCATCGCACCTGGCGGGACCATCGTCATGTTCGGTTCGAGCAGCGGCGAACTGACGCCCGTCGGATTCCGCCAGTTCGTTCCGGATCGTGAAGGAGCGAGGCTTCAGACTTTCGCGTACTACACGTCTGGTCCAGGCATTGGCGAGGACATCGCCTCGCTGCTCGCTCTGGTCGCAGCCGGCCGGCTCGAAACGCGCGTGGCCTTGACCGTGCCGTGGACAGACATCGCCCAAGTGCTGGACGCACTGCGACAGCGCAGCTTCAGCGGCAAGGCCGTTCTCACAATAACCGGATGAGCACCCTGATTTGTCACACATGCTGACCGCCATTGATGTGGATTTCCGAGCCGGTCACGTAGGACGCCTGCTGCGAACACAGGAAGAAGATGATGTCGGCGACTTCCGCCGTGGTGCCAAGGCGCCTGAGAGGGATGGTCTCGACGATCTTGTCAGTGCCCGGCGACAGGATCGCGGTGTCGATCTCGCCGGGCGCAATGGCATTGACGCGGATGCCGTGCGGGCCGAAATCATGTGCCATCTCGCGCGTCAGCGAGCCGAGTGCCGCTTTCGATGTGGCGTAGGCCGTGCCGGCGAAGGGATGCACGCGGGTTCCGGCGATCGAGGTTACGTTGACGATCGAGCCCTTGGCCGCCGCCAGTTCCTTGAACAGGCCGCGCGCCAGCATGATCGGCGCGAAGAAATTGACCTGGAACACGTCGCGCCAGACATGCATCGGCGTGTCGATCGAATCCATGCGGCTGTTGCCGTCCTTGAGCTTCGGCGAAATGCCGGCATTGTTGACCAGTGCATGCAGCTGGCCGCCATGCGCTTCCAGCCGGTGGCGGATTTCGGAGACGGCGATGCCGACATCCTCCTGATCGGCGAGATCGACCTTGATGTGGTCTTCCGGCCCGGCCGGCCACGGGCAATCCTCGGCGAAAGCCTGCCTGGAGCAGGTGATGACGCGCCAGCCCTCGCGCGAAAAACGCTTGACGGTGGCGTGGCCGATGCCGCGGCTGGCGCCGGTCAGCACGATGGTCTTTCTGGTGTCGAGTTCAGTCATTTCAAGGTCTCCGGCCGGCAGATGTAGCCGAACGCCGCCGAGGTGGCGAGAGGCCGAAATGTCACCATTCACGTCAAAGGAGGAACCGGGAAGCCAACTCGCCGTTGGTTCGGGAGTGCAGGACAAGGGTGCGGGGTTTCACATCAAATCAATCGGACAGAGCCATGACACAGACAGCACCCCTCGACATCGCCACGGCCTTCACCAAGGCGTGGACAGGCCACGACCTCGAAAAGCCAGCATCCTATGTCGCCGACGACGTCGTTTTTGATGGGCCGATGCAGCAATCGACCGGCAAGGCCCCCTACCTGAAGGGCCTGACCAAACTTTCACAGGATGTGACCGGTGTGCGCATGATCGCTGCTTTCGGCGACGATCACCAGGCGCTGCTGATGTATGACTTGATGACAAAGTCGTCCGGCGCGCTTTCCTGCGCCAAGCACCTTACCGTCCGCGATGGCAAGATTCACAGCGACAACCTGACCTTTGACAGCAAGAAATTGGGCAACGCCAAACCACGGAATTAGCGGATCGGATCAGCCGCCAAGGAGGTCGAGGATGGAGGTCTGCCGCTTTTTGCGCGGACCGCCGACGTCGCCTGGCGGCACCGGGTGCTTGATCGATGCGGTGGCGCCGTCATCCTCTGGCATGGAAAGGCCATCGGCATCTACGGTTTGGGCGGGACGGGCCGCGCGGGACGGCGCTTGGGCAACCGGCGCTGCTGGCCGCGCCGGAGCCTGCTGGCCGACCGACGTTGACGGAACCGGCGCCGTGTTGTTCGCCGAGGGTATCTCGTCGGGGACGAATGTGTCGGCCGGCGTCGATTTCCAGGTGCCGGGCAGTGGCCGCACCGGCACACCCTCGTGGGCCGCAACCATGAACTCGTGCCAGGCCTGCGCCGGCAGTGCGCCGCCGGTGACCTTCTTCATCGGGCTGCCATCGTCATTGCCGAACCACACACCGGTGGTGAGGTTGGCGGTGTAGCCCACGAACCAGGCGTCGCGCGAATTCTGACTGGTGCCGGTCTTGCCGGCCGATGGCCAGGCGAAAGCCGCTTTCCGGGCAGTGCCGATCTCAACCGTGCCCGTCATCATCGAGTTCATCATGCCCACGATCTCAGGCTTGACGACGCGCGGCGCGCTGCCGCCGCCGCTGTCGTAAAGCACCTTGCCCTCGGTGGTCGTCACGCGCCGGATGAAATGGATGTCGGGCTTGTAGCCGCCATTGGCAAAGGGGACATAGGCCGAGGTCAGCTCCAGCGGCGTCACTTCCGAAGTGCCGAGCGCGATCGAGGTGTTGGACTGCAGATCGGACTGGATGCCCATGCGGTGCGCCGCCTCGACGACCGCGTTCGGCCCGACCTCCATGGTCAGTTGCGCCGCCACCGAGTTCAGCGACTTGGCCAGCGCGGTGGCCAGCGTCACCTTGCCGAAATACTTGCCGCCGTAATTGTCGGGCGTCCAATTGCCGATCTTGATCGGCGCATCGTTGCGGATGCTGTCGGGCGTGCGACCGGCTTCGAGCGCGGCCATATAGACGAACGGCTTGAACGCCGAGCCCGGCTGGCGACGTGCCTCCGAAGCACGGTCGAACTGGCTCGTCGAATAGTCGTAGCCGCCGACCATGGCGCGCACCGCGCCGGAATCGTCGATCGACACCAGGGCGCCCTGGCTGACGTTGAGCTTCTTGCCGCTGTCGTCGATCAGCCTGCGGATCGATTGTTCGGCGAGCTTCTGCAGGTTCAGGTCGACGGTGCTGTCGATGACGATGTCGCCGCGTACGTCGCCGATCAGGTCGGGCAGTTCCTCCATGATGGTATCGGCGACGTAATTCTCCGAGCCGGTCCAGTAGGACGGCGCACGCGTTGCCGGCGCGCTCATTGCCGAGGTCAGTTCCTTGGCGCTGATCTTTCCCTCGTCGCGCATGGCGGCAAGCACCAGTTGCGAGCGTTCCTCGGCGGCCTTCGGATCGCGTGCCGGCGACAGCCGCGACGGCGCCTTCAACAGGCCGGCAAGCAATGCGGCTTCCGACAGGGTGACGTCACGCGCGCTCTTGCCGAAATAGCGGCGCGAGGCGGCCTCGACGCCATAGGCGCCGGAACCGAAATAGACCCGGTTGAGGTACATTTCGAGGATCTGGTCCTTGGTGTGCTTGTGCTCCAGCCACAGCGCCAGCAGCACTTCCTGCACCTTGCGCTCCAGCGTGCGGTCGGGTGTCAGGAACAGGTTCTTCGCCAATTGCTGGGTCAGCGTCGAACCGCCCTGCGAGAAATGCCCGCCAAGCACATTGGTGACCATGGCGCGAGAAAGCCCGATCGGGTCGATACCGAAATGCGAGTAGAAGCGCCGATCTTCAATAGCGATGACGGCTTCCGGGATATAGGGCGACATTTCATGCAGGCCGACGGCCTCGCCACCGCTCATGCCGCGATTGGCGAGCAATTGGCCATCTGCCGAAACGATCTTGATGTTGGGGGCGCGGTCGGGAATCGACCAGGTCGTCGCCGCCGGCATCTTGGCGCCATAGTAGACGACGATGCCGGCCACGCCGATGCCGCCCCAGATGGCCAGCACGAAGCACCAGTAGAACAGCCGGCCGAGCACACCGAACAGGCCGCGCCGGCTTCTGCCGCGCTTGGCCCGCGACGATTTCCCTTTGGCCGGCTTGCGTTTTGCGGAGGCTTTGCGATTGCTCGGCACGACGCGATCCTCCTCGTTCACCGAAAGACCCGCCGAGGACCGCGCCTGCGGCGGCCCCTCGAAACTGGGTTCGATGCGACTGTCCCTGCGGTTCGCCATGCGCTGTGCTTGATATCCCCGATGCCTATGGCGTTCGGGTTGAAGAGTAGATGCGGCGATTTAAGGGCGGGTTAAGTCGTGTCCGAATGCCGGCCTTGGCATTGGTCAACGATGTTGATGCGAAAAAGCCGCTACGCCTTGATATCTCGCTAGAGACCCGCCGCCTTCGCCAGATAGGGCGCCAGCGCCAGCGCATAGGTGGCCGTCATATGGTGATGGTCGCGCCAGACGATGATGTTGCCGACCACGGCCGAACAGCTGTTCTTGCCACATAAGGCATCGTTCATGTCAACGACGCGGACCCCCGGCAATGCCCCTGCGGCGAGGGCGAAGACGTCGCTCGTCTCCACCTCGTGTCGCGCGTTGACGCATTTGTCGGGATCGGCGGCCAGGCAATCACCGGGATCGAACTTGACGAAAGGCGTGTTCCGGATGGCGATAATGCGCACGCCGGCTCTGTTCAAGTCGCTCCAGATGCCGCGCAAACCGTCGATCATTGCTGGCTCCGGTGTGTCGGAATAGCGAGACTGGCTGGTGAACATCAGGTCTGGCCGCAATTTCCTGATCTCGGCGAGAACGTTGTCGCGCCATGTTGCGCAGGCCTCATACGGCTTACCGTCATCCGTCACCGCGGCAAGGGTGAAAGGGCATGCAGCCTTGGTGAAGGTGACCAGTTTCCACTTGCGGTCCCTGGCAATCTCGTCGATGGCCGGGATCCATTGTGCTGCGTGTGAATCGCCTGCGACGACAATGGTCCTGGTTCCCTGGGGATCGCCGAGCTGGCAGCCCACAGCTTGCGTGCTGTCCTGCTCCTGATGGCATTTCAGTCGATAGACGATCGGTACGTCACGCCTGAGTTTGCCGAGGGATGGCAGCAGTTCCACGTCGCGCGGAACCGAAGCGTTGGCAAGCAGCGCTGCCGGCCCTGGATAATTCGGTGTCCCGATCAGGGTGATATCGACGTCTTGCCTGTCGAGCGCATAGCCGAACCCACCCGACACCATCACGCAGACGGCAACGGCGGCAGTGGCATAGGCCAGAGGTTTCCGTTCCGTATCCGGCCGCGGCTGCCGGTAGCGCTGTTCGACATATCGGTAGGACAGGTCCGAGATTGCCAGCGTCAGGGCGATCAGCACGACACCTGCAAAGAGCCCGGCGGCGGGGCGATGCGCCGAATAGAAAACAACCAGCGGCCAATGCCAGAGGTAGATCGAATACGACCGGTCGCCGACATAGCAAAGGATGCTGGCGTCAAGTGCGCGAAACCGACCTAGTTTGATGCCGCCGGCGGCAATGATGAGCACCGTTCCCAGGGTCGGCAGCAACGCAAGAGCGCCAGGAAATGGCGTCGAGGCGGAAAGGAAAAGCGCTGAAAACCCGATAGCGCCAATACCGGTCATCGCCATTGCGGTGCGCAATGGCAGCCCTGCCCTGAACCGATGGACCGTCAGCGCCAGCAGGCCACCGAGCGCCAGCTCCCACAGACGGGTATGGGTTACGAAATAAGCGGCGGCCGGATCGCTCCGGGTGATGAGAACCGAGGCGATCAGCGATCCGGCAAAAACCGCGGTCAGCCCTACGAGGAATACGCCTTTCGCTGGCCGCCCGAGACGGCGCGCCAGCCAAAGGCCTGCCACCATCAGCAATGGCCAGACGATATAGAACTGCTCCTCGATCGATAGAGACCAGTAATGTTGTACCGGGCTCGCCGCCTCCTCGGCGCCGAGATAGTCGACCGCCTGCCAGGCAAGCCGCCAGTTCTGCACATAGAGCGCACTGGCAGCGACCTGGATCGCCGTCTCTTCCCAACGGGCCATGGACAGGAAGACCAGCGTTCCGGCGAGCGTGGCAAGAAGGGCCAGGATCGCAGTCGGCAGCAGTCGCCGCACTCGCCGCGAATAAAAGGCCATCAGCGAGATGCGACCATCGCGCAACGCCATGCGGGCAAGCAGACCGGTGATGAGATAGCCCGAGATGACGAAGAACACATCGACCCCGACATACCCACCAGGAAGAACCGCGGGCCAGATGTGGAAAACCACCACCAGGGCAACGGCAATGCCACGCAGCCCCTGGATTTCAGGCCGCAATGCAACAGGCCCCTCAGCGTTTTCTGTCAACACCACCCGCCTCAGACCTGATTTCAGATGGGCTCGAACTTCACATCCGGCTGGTCGGGACCGCCCGCTTGCCGCAACAGCGCGAGAATGTGTTCGCTCCTGTCAACCTGCTGTCGCCTCCAGTTCGAGGCGTTCGTTACATGCAGCCAGCCATCGACCACCATGAAAAAATCCTCGGATTGATCATGTCCAGCGCCGAAGCGAAGCGATTTGTTTTCAGCGAACCGAACCATCGCCGGGTCGATCGACCTGTAGAGCACCGGCCAGTTGCCGCCGCCGGAATCCATATGAAACTTGTAGCTCGGGGCGAAATCCAGCCGCCGTCGCAACAGGCTTCCATCGAAAAAACAGAAGCCGGGCCACAAAAACCAGCCGCCTGGTGTCGGCGTATCGCGCCGCACGCTGCCGTAGAGGCTCTTGCCCTCCATCCGGTCGCGGATCGAAAATGGTTCAGTTGGAAAGATGTCATGATCGATGAAGCCGAAAAGCTTCGGCCCGAACCCAGGCAAGAAATTCCGCACGATCCAGTTGAGCGCTTGACCGTGCGATCTGCTGACGACCAGCCTGTTCTTCGGCAATGCCACATAGGGAACATGCTGGCGACGGCAGAGATCGCGGATCGCTTGCCTCGCCTCGTCCTTCTTGCTGTTGTCGAAGACGATGTAGCTCTCGTGCTCGGCAACGTATCGGCGCACCAGGTGGATCTGCCATTCGATCATTTCGGGCCGGTTGAAGGCCACGGTGGCGACGACCGCACCGCGGAATACCTGCTCTTGCCCTTGCAATTCGCTGACCGGCGCGGATGTCCTCAGAAAGCGAAACACCCGCCAATGATAGCGCAACAGCGCCTCGCGCCTTGGCGGCCTGTTCAGCCTCTCCCATTCCGCGACGGTAATTCTGGGCGGATCGTCGTCTTCCGGCGCGTCGGAAGCCCCCATGTCGCGCTCCTGCATCTGCCCCACCGGTGCAGGCTAGTTCTGCTGGATCGAAATGCCCTTGTCGTCGATCTTGAGTTCGACGCCTTTGGGTTTGGTCTGCTCGCGATAGACGTAGATGCCGAGCGCAATGACCACGACGACGAGCGCGCCAATGACGAGATAGAGCGTATTCTGTTTCATGGCGCGCTCTTTGCGTTGTCGAGCCTCAGGCTCTTTTCAGGACCTTGACCAGCACCAGCAGGATGATGGCGCCGATTGTGGCATGGATGATCGCGGCGAGAGTGCCGCCGCCGATGGAAAATCCGATCCTCGGGAACAGCCAGCCAGCGATGAACGCGCCGACGATACCGACAATGATGTTGCCGATCAGACCGAAGCCGAAGCCGGAAACGATAAGACCGGCGAGCCAGCCGGCGATGGCACCGATGATGATGAAGACGAGCAGGCTTTCGACACCCATAGAGAGTTCCTCCGAGCAAGAGGACGACGGCGGAACGGAAAGCTCCGAATCGGCCTCGATATCAACAGCTTCAGGCTATTCGAAAGCGGCCGGCCTCACCAGCGGCGCCATCATTGATCGTCATCGTCGCTTGCGGCAGGGCGCCAACTGGTCGGCTCGACCTTCTTTTGCGTGTGACTGTCGATATAGACCCACCAGCCGTCGTCGCGATATTGCGCGATGGATTCGTTGATGACGCCGTCGCTGTCCTTCCAGGTCACGGAGACCTTGGAGCCATCTGTCGGTGCGGTCGCATCGGCTTTCTGTCCGCCATGTCATCATCCCCCAATTGCACCGACAAACTGAGCCGACAGAACGCGGCGGCCTGCATCCGGTTCCAAACGCTCACCGGCCGCGGAGCGCGCCGACGACCGTCAGCTATGGGCGAAGATATCCTCTTCGTCCCAGCCCATCAGGTCAAGCTTGGCACGCGTCGGCAGGAAGCGGAAGCAGGCATCGGCTTCCTTGATCCGCCCATCGCGCGCCAGCCGTCCGGCCAGCACATCGCGCAACCGGTGCAGATAGAGCACATCGGAAGCTGCATATTCGAGCTGTTCGGGCGACAGCGTCTCGGCCGCCCAGTCCGACGATTGCTGCGCCTTGGAGAGGCCGACGCCAAGAAGCTCGAAGCAGATGTCCTTCAGCCCGTGGCGGTCGGTGTAGGTGCGGGTCAGCCGCGAGGCGATCTTGGTGCAGAACACCGGCTCGGGCATGACGCCGAACGCATTGTAGAGCACGGCAAGGTCGAAGCGTCCGTAGTGGAACAGCTTGGTTACGCCGCGGTTCCGCAGCAGGCTGACGAGGTTCGGCGCCTTCTTCTGGCCGGGCGCGATCTGGATCACATCGGCCGTGCCGTCGCCAGGCGAAATCTGCACCACGCACAGCCGGTCGCGATGCGGATTGAGCCCCAGCGTTTCGGTGTCGATGGCCACTGCCCCGACATTGTAGTGCGAGAGGTCGGGCAGATCATGCTTGTGGAAACGGATATCGGCCATTGTCTTCTCCGGTCGAGCCTTGCGCGTCCCTTGACCCGCAAGGGACGCTGTAGCGCTTTGTCTTGTGGCCCGTCCTCGCCGCGTTCCGCTGAAAAATCAACTGAAAGTTGATTTTCACGCCGCGTCAGCGGGTCAGCGCATCGAGAATCCGCGCCCAGGAGCGCTGGCCCTTGTGGAAGGAGCTGAGCTCGTATTTCTCGTTGGGCGAGTGGATGCGGTCGTCGTCGAGGCCGAACCCGACCAGCAGCGATTCCATGCCGAGATAGGTCTGGAAGTCGCCGACCACCGGTATCGACCCGCCGCTGCCCGTCGTCACCGCCGGCTTCGGCCATTCGTCGGACAGCGCATCCTTGGCCTTGGCCAGGAAGGGCGAGTCGTAGGAAAGCTGGATTGCCGGCGAGCCGCCATGCGGATGGAATTCGACCGAGCAGTCGGCCGGAATCCGCTCCTTGACGAATTTCTGGAACGCCGCGCGGATTTTCTTGGGATCCTGCTTGTGTACGAGGCGAAACGACACCTTCGCCGAGGCTTCGGCCGCGATCACCGTCTTGAAGCCCTTGCCGGTGTAGCCGCCGATGATGCCGTTGAACTCGGCCGTCGGCCGCGCCCAGGTCAACTCCAGCACGGAGCGGCCCTTTTCGCCCGACGGGATCGACAGGCCGACTGGCCCGAGGAACGTCTCGGCCGTCTCGCCCAGCGTCTCCCAAGATTTCAGGATCTGCGACGGCGTTTCCTCGACGCCGTCATAGAAGCCGGGAATGGTGATGTGACCGTCCTTGTCGTGGATATCGGCCAGCACCTTGGCCAGGATGCGGATCGGGTTGGCGGCGGCACCCCCATAGAGGCCCGAATGTAGGTCGCGATCGGCCGCCTTCACCGTGATCTCCTCACCGACCAGCCCGCGCAGCCCGACGCAGATCGACGGCGTGTCGCGGTCCCACATGCCAGTATCGCAGACCAGCGCGAAATCGGCCTTGAGTTCGTCGGCATTGGCTTCGAGGAACGGCTTCAACGAGGGCGAGCCGGATTCCTCTTCGCCCTCGAACAGGATGGTGATGCGGCAAGGCAAATTGCCGTGCACCTGCTTCCAGGCGCGGCAGGCCTCGACGAAGGTCATCAGCTGGCCCTTGTCGTCGGCCGAGCCGCGTCCGGTGATCACCTTGTGATCCGGGCCGACCTCCTTGACCGCGGGGGCGAACGGGTCGCTTTCCCACAATTCGATCGGATCGACCGGCTGCACGTCATAATGGCCGTAAAACAGCACATGCGGCGAACCGGCCGGGCCATCGTGATGGGCGACCACCATCGGGTGTCCGGGCGTGTCGCGCACACTGGCATCGAAGCCGATCAGCTTGAGCTCCGCCACGAGCCATTCCGCCGCCTTGCGGCAGTCGGCGGCATAGGCCGGATCGGTGGAGATCGACTTGATCCTGAGCAGGCCGAACAGGCGTTCGAGGCTCTGGTCGAGATTCTTGTCGAGACGGTCGAGGACGGGGGAAACTGCGGACATATGTGAAGCCTTTCGATTCAGAACCCGAACCGTAAAGGCAGGACAGCAAAACGAAAAGCCCGCGATCATTGGACCACGGGCTGCAAACGTCTGTCTGGGATAAAAAAGACCGCCGTGGTGGAGGGGGAACCACGGCGGCCTTCTACTCGAAACGATGCGGCAGCCCGGAGAGGGGGGATAGGCTGCCGCAGGTGTCCGGGATAGGCGGGGGACGGGCCTTGCTCCGGACTCGGCGAAAACTGCCGATGACGTGTATTTGGGTCTCTGAACATGGCGATTCAAGGGCACGAAAATTACAGTTTTGTAACATAGGCGTGAGCGGGGTGACGGCGATCTGTCAGGGTGTTGCCGGAACCGATAGTTGAGGCTGCCTTTGGCATGGACCAAGCCGCCGCGCCGCGCTATCCCTGCCGGCATGAAAAAAGGCGATCATCTCTTCCTTGTCGACGGCTCCGGCTACATCTTCCGTGCCTATCACGCGCTGCCGCCGCTGACCCGCAAATCCGACGGCCTGCCGGTGGGCGCCGTTTCCGGCTTCTGCAACATGCTGTGGAAGCTGATGCTCGACGCCCGCAACACCGATGTAGGCATTGTGCCAACGCATTTCGCCGTCATTTTCGACTATTCGTCGAAAACCTTCCGCAACGACCTCTACCCCGAATACAAGGCCAACCGCTCGGCACCGCCGGAAGATTTGATCCCGCAATTCGGCCTGATCCGCCAGGCGACCAGGGCGTTCAACCTGCCCTGCGTCGAGATCGAAGGCTACGAGGCCGACGATCTGATCGCCACCTATGCGAGGCTGGCCTGCGAAGCTGGCGGCGACACCACCATCATCTCCTCCGACAAGGATCTGATGCAGCTGGTCGGCGACACGGTCGCCATGTACGACCCGATGAAGGACCGCCAGATCGGCATTCCGGAAGTCATCGAAAAATGGGGCGTGCCGCCGGAGAAGATGGTCGATCTGCAGGCACTGACCGGCGATTCGGTCGACAATGTGCCTGGTGTGCCCGGCATAGGGCCGAAGACGGCGGCGCAACTGCTCGAACAGTTCGGTGACCTCGACACGCTGCTGGCCCGGGCCGGCGAGATCAAGCAGGACAAGAGGCGCGAATCGATCATCGCCAACGCCGACAAGGCGCGCATTTCGCGTCAGCTGGTGACGCTGATGAACGATGTGCCGGTCGCCGAGGGACTGGACGATTTCGTCCTGCACGCGCCGGACGGCCCGAAGCTGATCGGTTTCTTGAAGACCATGGAATTCACGTCACTGACCCGCCGTGTCGCGGAGGCGACCAGCACCGAGGCCGGCGATGTCCAGGCCGTCGCGGTCACCGTCGAACGCGCCGACCATGCCCATGGCCCGGATGTTGGGGCCGGTTTGCCGCCGGTTGCCCGAAACGCGTCCGGCACTGGATCGGACGAAGCCGGCGGGACGGCGGAGACGTCAAAACAAGGCGATACCCCTTCCCTGCTCGCGGCACTAAGGCTGGAGCGCGCGGCCACCGGCAAGATCGACACTTCGGCCTATCACTGCATCCGCGATATCTCGGCCCTGAAAGCCTGGGTCGCCGAGGCGCGAGAGGCCGGCATCACCGCCTTCGATGTCAGGGCAACATCGGCTGATCCGATGCAGGCCGAACTGATCGGCATGGCCATCGCCACAGCGCCCGGCCGCGCCGCCTACATTCCTTTTGCCCACATGAGCGGCAATGGCGACCTGCTCGGTGGTGGCGCGCTCGAAAACCAGATTCCGCTGCGCGAGGCGCTGGCCGTGCTGAAACCGCTGCTCGAAGACAGATCGGTTCTCAAGATCGCGCAGAACCTGAAATACGATCTTGTCATCATGAGCCGCTACGGCATCGATGTCGCACCGTTCGACGACACCATGCTGATCTCCTACGTGCTCGATGCCGGCACGCCCCATGGTCACGGCCTGGACTCGCTAGCCGAGAAATGGCTGGGTCATACCCCTCTCCTGCTCAAGGACGTCACCGGCTCCGGCAAAAGCTCCGTCGGTTTCGATCAGGTCGACATCGACAAGGCGACCGCTCATGCCGCCGAAGACGCCGATATGACGCTGCGGCTCTGGCTGGTGCTGAAACCGCGGCTTGCCGCCAAAGGCCTAGTGTCGGTCTATGAGCGGCTGGAGCGGCCGCTGGTGCCGGTGCTGGCGCGCATGGAACAGCGCGGCATCTCGGTCGACCGGCAGATCCTGTCGCGGCTCTCCGGCGAACTGGCGCAGGGCGCCGCTCGCCTCGAAGAGGAGATCTACCAGCTCATCGGCGAACGCATCAACATCGGCTCGCCAAAGCAGCTCGGCGACATCCTGTTCGGGCGCATGGGCCTGCCCGGCGGTTCGAAGACCAAGACCGGCCAGTGGTCGACCTCGGCGCAGCTTCTTGAAGATCTCGCCGCGGAAGGCCACGAACTGCCGCGCAAGATCGTCGACTGGCGCCAGCTGACCAAGCTGAAATCGACCTATACCGATGCGCTGCCGGGCTTCATCCACCCCGACACCAAGCGCGTCCACACCTCCTACGCGCTGGCGGCGACGACGACGGGCCGGCTGTCGTCCTCCGATCCGAACCTGCAGAACATCCCGGTGCGCACCGCCGAAGGCCGCAAGATCAGGACCGCCTTCATCACCGACAAGAGCCATCGGCTGGTCTCGGCCGACTACAGCCAGATCGAACTGCGGGTGCTCGCCCATGTCGCCGAGATCCCGCAATTGCGGCAGGCTTTCGCCGACGGCGCCGATATCCACGCCATCACCGCGTCTGAGATGTTCAACGTGCCGGTCGAGGGCATGCCTTCGGAAGTCCGTCGCCGCGCCAAGGCGATCAATTTCGGCATCATCTACGGCATTTCGGCCTTTGGTCTCGCCAACCAGCTGTCGATCCCGCGCGAGGAGGCCGGCAACTACATCAAGAAATATTTCGAGCGCTTCCCCGGCATCCGCGATTACATCGAGGAGACCAAGGCCTATGCCCGCGAGCATGGCTTTGTCGAAACGATCTTCGGCCGTCGCATCCATTACCCCGACATAAGATCGTCCAACCCCTCGCTTCGCGCCTTCAACGAACGCGCCTCGATCAACGCCCGCCTGCAAGGCACCGCCGCCGATATCATCCGCCGTGCCATGATCCGCATGGAGGAGGCGCTGGAAAAAGCAGGGCTTTCCGCACGCATGCTGCTGCAGGTGCATGACGAACTGATTTTCGAGACCGTCGAGGCGGAAGTCGAGGCGACGATCCCGGTCGTGCGTCACGTCATGGAAAACGCGGCGATGCCAGCGGTATCGATGTCGGTGCCGCTGCATGTCGATGCGCGCGCCGCCAACAACTGGGACGAGGCGCATTGACGCTCCGCCTCTTCGTCATCCTAGGGCGAAGCAAGGAGCGAAGCGACGCGGCGTAGACCCTAGGATGACGAAGCGATGGGCCTCAAGCCGCTTCGGCCAGGCACTTGGCACACGTCCCGCGAAACTCGATCACCGCCTTCTTGGCGGCGAAGCCTGTCGAGCGCACCCATTCGTCCAAGCTGTGGCCGACATCGTGGTCGGACATTTCGGTCACCTGCCCACATGTGTCGCATATCGCGAAGGCGGTCATCGAATGGCTGTGGTCGTGCGGCTCGGCGCAGGCGACGAAAGAATTGATGCTTTCGAGCCGGTGCACGAAACCTGACTTCACCAGCGTGTCGAGCGCTCGATAGACCTGCAGAGGCGCGCGAAAACCGCGCTCGCGCAGTTGGTCGAGCAAGGTATAGGCACTGAGCGGTCCGCTGGCGGTCTCGAGTTTCTCGAGCACGCACAGCTGGTTCTTCGTCAGCACATCCCTTGCCGCCATGATCCTGTTTCCAACTCGCCTTCCGTCGCTTGCGCCGCGCACAAACTATCCATGTACCCATCCAGATAGCGACGAACAGGCATTTTTGCTACTGTTTCCAGCATTCTGCCCGCAAGGCGGTCGAGAACATCGATCGGAGCGGGGCAACAGGCAGGTTGCTCTGCGATGTAACGTTCAAAATACTGACAATATCTTCAGCGAGGATTGCCGCGCTTGGAATTTCGGTCGGGCTTGGGGAAGCAATCATGATCAAATTGACGCGGCGGACGCTGCTGGTCGGCACGTCCGCTTTGACCATGGCCGGCATGGTGTCGTTCCGGACCATGGCCGCATCGCGCACCTATCATGCGCTGCTGGTCGCCTGCACCGAATATCCCAACCTTCCGCAGAGGAATTGGCTGGTCGGGCCGAAGAACGATGCAGCCCTCGTCCGCGACTATCTCCTGAAGAATGTGCCCGACCCGGTGCGGTTCGCGCCGGAGAACGTCACGCTGCTCGCCAAGGATGTCCCCGGCGCCAGTGGCCTGCCGACCCATGCGGCCATCAAGGCCGCATTGGCCGACCTTGCCGCCAAGGTTCAGCGCGACGATTTCGTCTATCTGCATCTGTCCGGTCACGGCGCCCAGCAGCCGCAGATGGTCAAGGGCGACGAAACCGACGGGCTCGACGAGATCTTCCTGCCCGTCGATATCGGCAAATGGATCAACCGCGATGCCGGCGTGCCCAATGCGCTGATCGACAACGAGATCGGCGCGGCACTCGACGCCATTCGCGACAAGGGCGCTTTCGTCTGGGTCGTGTTCGACTGCTGCCATTCCGGCACCGCGACACGCGCCGTCGAGGTCGATGACGAGTTGGAGCGCAAGGTCGAGTTCGCCGACCTGGTCGGCGGCAACGAGGCCGAGCGGGCTGCCGCGATCAAGGCCTATGACGAGGTGATTTCGGTCGCCGGCTCGCGCGGCGTCGACGACAATGGCACGCGCAAGCCCGCCTTCACCCTGACGCCGACCGGTGGCGAACCGATCACCAAGGGCAAACTGGTCGCCTTCTATGCCGCGCAGACGGTGGAGACGACACCGGAAATGCCGCTGCCCAAGGGCATCGCGGATGCGCCGCGGTTCGGCCTGTTCACCTTCACCATCCTGTCGAAACTGGCCGAGAATCCCAACGTCACCTATCGCCAGCTCGGCCAGGCCGTGCTGCAGCAATATTCGGCCGACAGCCGCACCCGGCCGACACCGCTGTTCGAGGGCGAACTGGATGCGCGGGTGTTCGGCACCGACAAGACCGACGCGGTCATGCAGTGGCCTGTCGTCATCAAGGACGGCGAAGCGACGATCGGCGCCGGCCTGCTGCACCGCCTCACCCCCGGCAGCAAGCTCGCCATCCTGCCGTCGGCGCTATCGCCGCTGTCCGACGCTGTCGGATTTTTGGAAGTGCAGTCGGCAAAAAACCTGGAAAGCCGCGTCAAGCCGGTCGAGTTCGACAAGAAGCCGGCGCTCAAAGTCGCCGACATTCCCGCCAACGCCTATGGGCGGGTGGCGGAGATCGCCGTCGACTACAAGCTCGTCTTGGCGCGGCCGGCCGCGGCCAAGGGACTTGAGAAGGAAACCGCTCTGGTCAATGCGGTTCTCGACGAACTGGCCACAGCCAGGGAGACCGGCTTCAACATCGAGCTGGTCGAGCCCGGCAAGAGCGCCGACCTCCGCCTCGCGGTGATGCGCGAGAATGCCGTTCCCGGCGCCGCCAAGGATGCGACCGCTAAGCCGGCGCTGTGGTTCCTGCCGGCGTCGGGCGACGTGACCTTGAAGGAGGGCGGCAAACCGCCGCTGATCATCATTCACGACCGCCAGAAACTGGCCGATGCAACGACCAGGAACCTGCGCACCATCTTCCGCGCCACCGGGCTTTCGCGGCTGGCGGCGGCCTCGGACTACAGGCCCGAGGACGTCGACGTCCAGTTCCAGGTCAAACGTCGCGACAAGGATGGCCTCGAACCGCTGCAGGCTTCGGTTGTGCCGCGCGTCTCGCCGGGCGACGAAGTGCATGTGCTGGCCAGGAACGGCTCGGATCTGCTGGTCGACATCAACGTGCTCTATGTCGGCAGCGACTATTCGATCACCCATATCGTTGCCGAACGCCTCGCCCCGCAAGCCATACTCGAAGAGGGGCTGCTGGCCTTCACCGACACCAGCTTCGGCATGGAACGGATGATCGCGGTTTTGACCGAGGCGCCGCCGGAGAGCGAGAAGCAGGATCTGAGCTTCCTGGCACAGGACGGCGTCGCCTCGGCGACACGCGGAATGGGCTCCGCCGGCTTCTCCGACATGCTGACCGATCTCGGCATGGCGCCGGCAACCCGCTCGGTGATGCGGCTTGCCGACAAGAGCGGCCCGAAAGGCGCGGTAATGATCTTCCCGCTGGAGACGGTGCCGCGCGCCTGAGCGGATGCCGGCGCGCAGGGCTCTGCGGCGGCTCTTGCGCGATCGGCGCGATATGAGAACATTCCCGGCCGCTGACGCATGACGGCGGATGAAATGGATAGGATCGATTGTGAAGAATTCTGTGTTTTCCTGGCGTGGAACGGTAGTCGGCCTTGCCGGCGGCCTGTTGCTGATCGCCAACGCGTCGGCGGACGAGGCCTGCGGCCTATGCGTCAAGCAGATCGTCACCAACTCGGAACTGGCGACATGTTTTCTCGATCAGTACGACCAGTTCGCCAAAAGCGGCAGCGACGCGGTTGTCGTCGATCTCAGCAACTGCGCCTCGCGTGGCGTCGTCGAAGCCTTGCCGTCCCCGAACAAGGGGGCGGCGGAGCCTGACGTACAGTTCATGATTTCGCGCCTGCAGTTGCAATGCCTGAAAAAGAAGCTGGAGACGCCGGGCATTGTGCTTGATCCCTCCGCCACCATTGAACTGGACAGCTGCGGATGAAGAAGCCGACGGGCAACACCAGGCAGACAGCAATGACCGCACCCGCAAAAGCGCAGGCCGGCAAACCGGCCCTGCAGGAAACCACCGAGGGTTTCCCGTGGCCAAGCAGCCACGAGATCAAGAAGGAGAGCAACCCCTTCACAGACCGCGATTGGCGCATGCTGGTCTATGCCTGGTCGGGCATGGCCGTGCGTCTCGCCATCATCTTCACCTTGATGTTCTCGGTCTACCAGTTCCTGGCCAACCAAGAGCAGAAGCGCGTCGAGCAGACCATGTCGCTTGTCGAGCTCTGGGAAAACAAGGACTACCAGCAGGCGCAGCGTGCCCTGAAGGATCGTCTGACGGCGCTCAACGCCAAATATGACAATCTGCTCAGCGCCAACCCCTCGCCGACCGAGGAGCAGGTGTTCCGGCAACGCATCGGCATCGAGGCGATGACCGCCTCCGGCGGCGACATGCCGCTCGCCGACTTCAGCGAGAATTTCGATCGCATCGTCTATTTCCTCAACCGGCTGTCCTTCTGCATCGACGGCGATTTGTGTTCGCGCAAAGTGACCGATGCTTATTTCCGTGACTATGCCGTCTCTTTCTGGAGCTATTTTGCCGGCTACATAGATAAGCAGCGCAAGGCGGGTTCTCCCACTTTCGCTTCGGCAATCGAGAGCTACGTGCGCAACGGCACGCCTGCAGCCGAAGCCAAATAGCGGCGCGAAAAAGGCGGCGGGATTGCTCCGCCGCCTTTTTCCACCGCGAAGGCGCAGTGATTACTTATACAGGCTGTTGATCCACTGGACATTGGCGGCGTTCAGGCGCACGGCGGTGTTCGCGTCGGGGCTTTCCGCCACGTTGACACCGGTGACGATGCGCTGCTTGGCCTTGTTGTCGTAGGCATAGACCGAGCTGCCGCTCGACCCTGGGAACGTATCGCAGTCGTACTGGAAATATTCCGGCGCGATGTTTTCGGCGTGCACTTCGCAGTTTGCCTTCCACATCGTGCCCATCGGCTTGTCGCCGGGATAGCCGACGAGATTGGCGGTGAAGTCGCCGAGATCGTCATAGTTCGCATAGCCCAGCCAGCCGAGATTGGTGCCGACATCCTGCTTCAGCGTGACGATGCCGAGATCCCACAGCAGGACCGAACCATAATAACCCTGGTAGTTGTCGATGAAGCCTTGCAGCACATAGGCGCTTTCGAAGGCGAAGGCGCCGAACGGTGCGTCGTCGGCCGTGCTGCCGTTAAGGCCCGGCACGAACAGGTAGTCGGAGAGCCAATCCTTGTCCTCATGACTGTAGAGGCAGTGCGCGGCGGTGAGTACGGTTCGCGGACCGATCAGCGTTGCCGAACAGCTGCCGAAGCTGCCCGTCTTCGGCGATTTGGCTTCGAGATAGCCTATTGCCGAGAACGGATAGGTCTTGGTGTTCTTGACCTGCTCGCGATCGTCGGTGCCGAAAACCTGACGGCCGGCTTCGCCTTCGCCGAGGTCCGGATCCTCGGTCTTGCGCTCGGCCCCGTCTTTTCCAGTGGCCGGAGCGTTCAGTTCCTTGATGATAAGCTCCCGCAGCGCTTGGCTCGGCTCGATCTTGATCTCCTTGCCATCGGCGGACCGTCCGACGATGCCGTAGGATTTGACAGCCGTTGCCTCGTCGGCAAGCGGCGCGGCGCGGCTGTCTTCGTCGGTCAGCTTCGGTGGCGGGATTGGCTTTGCCCGCCCGGGCTTGTAGTCGCCTGAAGTCACGTCGCGCGCGCTTTCGCCATTGCCGGTACTGGCGGAACCAGGATCGGCGGCGAAAGCCGGAACCGTCCACATTGCGGTGGAAAGCAATGCGGACGCAACAAGTGCGTTTGTCAGTTTTGTCATGGTGAGACTCTCCCAAAAGTCAGCAAGGACTGGATCAAGATACAGAAATATTGTCGAGATCGTGGTGAGGCCAAAAAAGGAGTTTTTGATTACCGGTGCCTGACCTGATCATTACCCCTACAGTCTGTCGAGGTCCCGCCAGAGGCACTCGCGCGGATATATTGCCTAAATTAATACAACATTGGAATGACAAATCGCTTCCACATAGCCCGTGGGGGGCTATAGGATTTTGAGCGAGGTCTGCACAGGAACGCGATCCGCGAAGCGGTGCCCGACTTGGTGTTCCTGCCGTGCCGCAACAACTGTGCTGCGCGGTCTGATCCCCAGGCTGAGGCTTGTTTCGTTGATCATGTGCCGGGGCTGGTCCGCTCGGGTACATGTCTCAGGAGGGCTTCAGGTGAACATCATCCATCGGTTCAGGCCGATCGCCGCCGCATCGCTGCTCGGCATCGCGGCCGTCCTTGCGGCAGCCAATTTCACCCAGGCCGACGAAGCGGTCGCCCGACCGGAGGCAGCGGTCTCGCCAATGAAGCGCGTGACGGAAGCCAGGGCGAAAGCAGCGGCGGAGAACCCCGACGCGGCCGACCGCGTCTATGGCGGCAACCAGGCCGAAAAGGGAGCCTACCCGTTCCAGGTCGCGCTGCTCACCACCGACAGGCTGGACGAGAATCCGGCATCGCAGGCCAACGCCCAATTCTGCGGCGGCAGCCTGATCGCGCCGCAATGGGTGCTGACGGCAGCACACTGCCTCAACGACAAGGGCCAGCCGGTTTCGCCCGAGAGCGTCACCGTGCTGACCGGTGCAACCGATCTCAGCGAAGGCAAGCGCCACAAGGTGGTGGAGGTCATCGTCAACGAAGGCTACAGCGAGCAGACCCTCGACAACGACCTCGGGCTGCTTCGGCTTGCCGAACCGGCCGACGCTCCGACCATCAAGGTCGCCCAGGACGCAACGCCCGAGACCGGCAAGACGACGGTCACCGGCTGGGGCAAGATGCAGGACGGCACCTTTCCGACCACGCTGATGGTCGCCGACCTCGACCTGCAGCCGAACCAGGCCTGCAACAGCGCCATCAAGGCCATCTATGCACATGATCTGAAGGCAGCACTTGGCGATTTGTCGCGCCGTATGCGCTATTCGAAAAAAGGCATCGACGCGGCCGCCAATGCGATCGCCGCCGACATGACCGACCCGCTGACCGGCAACATGATCTGCGCCGGCACCACCAGCGGCGTGCGCGATGCCTGCAATGGCGACAGCGGCGGCCCGTTGTTCATGACCGGCACCGGCGGGCCGGTCCAAATCGGCGTCGTCAGCTGGGGCGAAGGCCCGGCTGACGGCAGTGCTGCCTGCGGCCACAAGGACGCCTACGGCATCTACACGCGGCTGGTCAACTACACCGGCTGGATCGAGGCGAAGATGAAAAGCTCTGCTCCGGCGCCTGCCAAACCCAAGGCGGGACTCGGCACGGCGCAGAAGCCGAAAACGCCCTGAACCGCGGCCATTTGGCTTCCCATGAAAAACGGCGGGAGTGCCGCCGCTCTTATTTTGCCGGCTCGAGTGGTCTATTTTCGCGGCGGGCCTTTGCGCTCGGCCGAAGCTGCCCACAGATTGATATCGGACTCCCGGGCGTAGGTATCGATCTCGGCGAGTTCGGCATCGCTGAAGTCGAGCACCTTGAGCGCGCCGACGCAGTCCTCGACCTGCTCCGGCCGGCTGGCACCGATCAGCGCCGAGGTCACCCTGCCCTTGCGCAGCACCCAGGCCAGCGCCATCTGCGCCAGCGTCTGCCCACGCTTGCTGGCGATGGCGTCGAGCGCCTTGATGTTGGCGATGGTCTTGTCGTTGATGAAGGCTGTCTTCAGCGACTTGCCCTGGGAAGCACGGCTGCCGTCCGGAATGCCGCCGAGATACTTGTTGGTCAGCATGCCTTGCGCCAGCGGCGAGAACACGATGGAGCCGACACCGAGCCCTTCGAGCGTGTCGAGCAGGCCGTCTTCCTCCACCCAGCGGTTCAGCATCGAATAGCTCGGCTGGTGGATGACGCAAGGCGTGCCAAGCTGCTTCAAGATATCGGCGGCCTCGCGCGTGCGCTGCGAATTGTAGGACGAGATGCCGGCATAGAGCGCCTTGCCCGAGCGCACCGCATGGTCGAGCGCACCCATCGTTTCTTCCAGCGGCGTGTCGGGGTCGAAACGGTGCGAATAGAAGATATCGACATAGTCGAGCCCCATGCGTTTCAGGCTCTGGTCGAGGCTGGCCAGAATGTATTTGCGCCCGCCCCATTCGCCGTAGGGGCCGGCCCACATTTCGTAGCCGGCCTTCGTCGAGATGATCAGTTCGTCGCGGTAGGCGGCGAAGTCGGTGCGCAGGATTTCGCCGAAAGCGGTCTCGGCAGAACCGGGCGGCGGACCGTAATTGTTGGCGAGGTCGAAATGCGTGATGCCGAGGTCGAAGGCCTTGCGCGCGATCGCCTGCTTGGTCTTGTGCGGCGTGTCGTTGCCGAAATTATGCCACAACCCCAGCGAGATTGCCGGCAGCTTCAGGCCGGAGCGGCCACAGCGGTTGTAGATCATCTTTTCATAGCGGTTTTCGGCAGGCGTGTAGGGCATCGGAAAATCCTCAAATGAAAACGAGCCGGTCGGCTGCATCGCGACAACGCGGCGAGTTGGCTCTGCCCCTCACCCTTACCCTCTCTCCGTCGAAACGGGGAGAGGGTTGAGGTGTGCTGCCCTATTTCTTCTTCGCCAAAAGCGCCTTGGCTTCCTTGACGCCAAGTGCCGCCGGCCGTTCGCAGGTGGTCTGCATGGCGACGAACTTGCCGGTTTCGCCGGAGCGCAACAGGCCGGTCATCACGTCGACGGCGTGCAGCGCCAGTTCCATGGAACAGCGATGCGGCCGGCCTTCCGCGATCGCCACCGCCATGTCGGCGAGGCCCGATGTGCGGTAGTTGGCCATCATGCCTTGCGAATGCATCTCGTTGGGCACGCCGAACGGATGCGGCCAGTTCGGCAGCTTCTTGACCGGCTTGGCCGCGTCGGTGAAGCGAACGTCACCACCGAAGAAGTTCGGGTCCGGCACGAACACCGTACCCGCCTCGCCATAGAGTTCCATCGGCGCGTGGCCGTGGGCCCAGACGTCCCAGCTGGTGTTGAGCGTGATAACGGCGCCGTTCTCGAACTCCAGCAGCCCATGGATGGTCGTCGGCGTGTTGACCGGTATCTTTTCACCCGCGCGCGGCTTTGAACTGATCGTCCGCTCCTTGGCCGGCGTCGTCGCGAAGGCCGCGACCTGTTTCACCGGTCCGATCAGCTGGATCAGATTGGTGATGTAGTAAGGCCCGATATCGAGCACGGGACCGGCGCCCGGCTGGAAGAAGAAATCCGGATTGGGGTGCCAATGCTCCATGCCGTGGCCCATGACATGACAGGTACCACTCGTGACCTTGCCAAGCTTGCCGGTGTCGATCAGGTTGCGCACCAGCTGGTGCGCGCCGCCGAGGAAAGTGTCTGGCGCCGAGCCGATCCGAAGACCCTTTTTCTGCGCCCGCTTCTTAAGGTCGAGCCCTTCCTTGACCGACAGCACGAACGGTTTTTCCGAATAAACGTGCTTGCCGGCGTCGAGTATCTGCTTCGACACCTCATAATGCACCGCCGGGATGGTCAGGTTGACGATGATGTCGATGTCGTCGGCCCTGAGCAGGTCTTCGACGGTCTCGGCGCGCAGCTTGAACTCCTTCGCCCGAGCCCTGGCCGCCTCCATGTTGATGTCGGCGCAGGCACGCATCTCGATGCCGCGAAACAGCGGCGCCAGCGAAAAATACGCTTTCGAGATGTTGCCGCAGCCGATGACGCCGATGCCAAGTTTCTTTGCCATGCTGATTGCTCCTAATAGGTTTTGGCGGCTGCGATGGAGCGGCGGGCGAAACGCTCGATGTCGTTGGGGTTGTCCTGTTCCATGACGTAGTATTGGGCAGCACTCTTGGCACGCAGCACCTTGACCAGGCCGGCCCAGTCGATGGTGCCATGGCCGACATCCGACCAGCCATCCTCATCCAGCCCCTCGCCGGGCTTGGCCATGTCCTTGACGTGGACGGCGCTGATGCGCTTGCCGTGTTTTTCGATCCACGACAACGGATCATCGCCGCCGCGCACCACCCAGGCAACGTCCATCTCCCAGCTGACATCGGGCGCGGATGACAGGATGTGGTCCTGCGGCACCGATCCGTCGGCAAGTTTCTTGAACTCGAAATCATGGTTGTGCCAGGCAAAGCCGTAGCCGGCCTTTTTCGCGGCGTCGCCGACCTTGGCCAGGCGTTCGCCGAAGCCGCGCCAGCCGGCGGCGTCGGATGGCCGCTGGTCGGGCATCAGGAAAGGGCAGATGAGCAGCGTGATACCGAGTGCGTCGGCGGTTCTGCGCACGCCGTCGAAATCGTTCTCGAGAGCGTCGATCGAGAAATGCCCAGTCGGCATGGCAAGCCCGTTCTTGTCGAGCTCGGCACGGAAAGCCTCGGGATCATCATAGACGCCGCCAAAACCTTCGACCTGAGCGTAGCCGAGCTTGCCGAGCGTGGCGAGCACACCGTCCCAGGGTTGGAAATTGCGGGCGCTGTAAAGTTGGAATGACCAATTCATCGTCTCTGTCCGTTTCGCTTGGGGATTGTCGTTGGAAGGTTGGTTCTCGGAAGCTAGATGCGTGTGCCGGTTGCCGTGTCGAAAAGCGAGGCGCGCATCGGATCGAAGCCAAGCGTCACCGCCTCGTCGTTCTTGGGCGTGCGTTCCGAGGTCACCCGGACGCTGAAATTCTGCTGGGCAAGCATCAGCCAGACCAGCGTGTCGGAGCCCATGGGCTCGACCACCTCGACATTGGCGGCTATCGAGAACGGCCAGCCGGTGCCACTGTTCAGACTGACATGCTCGGGCCTGATACCGAATGTGACGGGGCCTGGAGCCGGAGGCTTGGCAAAGTCGTAAGTGCCGAGCGGGATCTTGATATCCTCGGCCGCGAACCGCCAGCCGCCGTCCGCGTCTTCCAGACGGCCATCGACGAAGTTCATTGCGGGCGAGCCGAGGAAGCCGGCGACGAAGCGGTTGACCGGACGGTTGTAGATGGTCTGCGGCGCATCGAGCTGCTGGATGACGCCGCCCTTCATCACCGCGATACGGTCGGCCAGCGTCATCGCCTCGATCTGGTCGTGGGTGACGTAGATCATGGTGTTCTGCAGCTTGCGATGCAGCAGCTTGATCTCGACGCGCAGTTCGGCGCGCAGCTTGGCATCGAGATTGGACAGCGGCTCGTCGAACAGGAACACGTCGACATCGCGCACCAGCGCCCGTCCGATGGCGACGCGCTGGCGCTGGCCGCCGGAAAGTGCGGCCGGCTTACGCTGCAGCAGCGGCTCGATCTGCAGGATTTCAGCCGCCCGCGCGATCCGCTTGGCGATCTCTTCTCTTGGCGTGCCGGCGACACGCAGCCCAAAGGACAGGTTCTTTTCCACCGTCATTTGCGGATAGAGCGCATAGGACTGGAACACCATGCCGATGCCGCGGTCCTTGGGCTCTTCCCAGGTGACGTTCTTGCCCTTGATGAAGATGCGGCCTTCGGAGACATCGAGCAGGCCGGCAATGCAGTTGAGCAAGGTCGACTTGCCGCAGCCGGACGGCCCGAGCAGCACGATGAACTCGCCATCGGCGACATCGAGATTGAGCGTCTCCAGGACGGTCACCGCGCCGAAATTCAGCGACAGGTCCTGGATCGAAACGCTGGTATCGTTGGCTGCCGTCATCGCCATCACCCCTTCACCGCGCCGGCGGCGATGCCGCGTACGAAAAGCTTGCCGGAAATGAAGTAGACGATCAGCGGCACTAGCCCGGTCAGGATGGTTGCGGCCATGTTGACGTTGTACTCCTTCACGCCTTGTACCGAATTGACGATGTTGTTGAGCTGCACCGTCATCGGATAGGTGTCGGGGCGGGTGTAGACGACGCCGAACAGGAAGTCGTTCCAGATGCCGGTCACCTGCAGGATGATGGCGACGACGAAGATCGGCAGCGACATCGGCAGCATGATGCGCAGGAAGATGCCCCAGAAGCCGGCGCCGTCGACGCGTGCCGCCCGGAACAGCTCTTCCGGCATCGAGGCGAAATAATTGCGGAACAGCAGCGTCAGGATCGGCATGCCGAAAATGGAATGGACGATCACCAGCCCGCTGAGGCTGCCGTAGAGGCCGATTTCGCGCAGGATGATGACGATCGGATAGATCATCACCTGGTAGGGAATGAAGGCGCCGACGATCAGGATGATGAAGAACGTATCGGCGCCCTTGAAGCGCCAATTGGCCAGTGCATAACCATTCACCGAGGCGATGGCGATCGACAGCAGCACCGACGGCACGGTGATCCGCACCGAATTCCAGAAACCGCGCGAGAGCCCGTCGCAGTTAAGGCCGGTGCAGGCCGTTGACCACGCCTTGACCCACGGCTCGAAGGTGATCTCGAGCGGCGGTGAGAAGATGTTGCCGAGCCGGATCTCCGGCATGCCCTTGAGCGAGGTGACGACCATGACATAGAGCGGCAAGAGGTAGTAGACCGCCATGACGAACAATGTGCCGTAGAGGAAGACGTTGCGGCGCGAAATCATGCGGCGCGGCTTTGGACCGTAGGGCCCGGCGATGTCCTGGCGCGCGCCGGCGGCAGTGCTTGCTTGAGCGGTGATGTCTGCAATGCTCATTTGCGTCGCCCGAACTCGAGATAGGCCCAAGGCACGATGACGATCACCACCGAGAGCAGCATCATGGTCGAGGCGGCAAAACCCTGGCCGAGGTTCTGGGCGAAGAACATATAGTCGTAGACGTACTTGGCCGGCACTTCGGAGGCGATGCCCGGGCCGCCGCTGGTCTGGGCCACGACCAGGTCATAGACCTTGACGATGCCGGAAGCGATGATGACGAGCGTGGTGATGAAGACCGGCCGCATCATCGGGATGACGATGAACAGATAGGTCTTCCACATCGGGATCCCATCCACGCGCGCCGCCTTCCAGATGTCTTCGTCGATACCGCGCAGGCCGGCCAGCATCAGGCACATGATGAGCCCGGTGCCTTGCCACAGCGCAGCGATCGATATGCCGTAGATGACGATGCTGGAATTGTAGAGCGGGTCGAAGCTGAAGCTCGTCCAGCCGAAGTCCCGCACGACATGCTGGATGCCGAAATCCGGATTGAGCAACCACTGCCAGACCAGGCCGGTGACGATGAAGGAGAGCGCGAAAGGATAGAGGAAGATGGTGCGGAACGTGTCCTCGAAGCGGATCTTCTGATCGAGCAGCGCGGCAAGCAGAAAACCGATGACCAGCGAGAACACCAGCGAGATCGCGCCGTAGATCAACAGGTTCTCGATCGAGATCAGCCAGCGCGGCGCCGCCCACAGGCGGTAATACTGGTCGAGCCCGACGAAATTCAGGCGCGGCAGGAGCTTCGAATTGGTGAAGGAATAGAGCACCGTCCAAACGGTGCCGCCGACGAAAACCACCATGGCGGTGAGGATCATCGGGATCGAGGCGAGCTTCGCATTGAGGTTGCGGAACAGAAGGTTGGGGCGTTCGCTCTTGCTCATCTCGTCAGCCGGCTGGGTAAGGGCGGTGCATTCCCGGCCCTGCATTCGCAAGGCCGGAATGAGGCGGGTTGCCTCCAGCGTCAGTCCGCCGAAGCGATGAGGTCGGCGAAGCGCTTCTGCGCGTCTTCGACGGTCAGTTCCGGCTTGGCGAAGAATTCGGCGAAAAGGTCTTCCTTCTGTTTCTGGGTGTCCTGTGAAAGCAGTTGGTCCGTCCACGGCATGACGGCGCCCTTGGCAAGAATGGCGAGGCCCTTCTTCATGCAGTCGTTGGCCGCATTGAGATCGACGTCGCCGCGCACCGGCAGGGATCCCTTCTTTAGATTGAAGGCAACCTGCGTCTTGGGATCGAGCAGCGTCTCGGCCAGCACCTCCTGCGCCTTGCTCTTGTCGGCATCCTTGAGCAGCGGGAAGTAGAAGGCGTCACCGCCCGTGGCTATCACCTCGTTCAGCCCAAGGCCCGGCAGGCAGGTATAATCCTTGCCGGCGGTCTTGCCGGCAACCTGGAACTCGCCCTGCGCCCAGTCGCCCATGATCTGGCCAGCGGCCTTGCCGGTGATGACCAGGTTGGTCGCCTGGTTCCAGTCCTGCACATTGGTGTTCTTCGCCATCTTGCGGGCATCGTCCGCGGCCTTGAAGACCTTGGCGACTTCGGGCCCGGCGGCGAACTTGGCATCCTTGTCCTTGTAGACCTTGAGGAATGTGTCCGTACCGCCCACAGCCGCAAGCAGGACGTCGAAGGCACCGGAGGATTGCCAGGCCTGACCGCCGACGGCGAGCGGGATGATGCCGGCCTTTTCCAGCGCCGGCGCTGCCGCCACGAATTCATTCCAGTCCTTCGGCAACGGCACGCCGGCCTTCGCGAAGGCTTCGTTGGACAGCCACAGCCACTGCCAGGAATGGATGTTGACGGGCACGCAGTAGATCTTGCCGTCGATGGTGCAGCCGTCGAGCAGGCTCTTCGGCCGGACGACATCAGTCCACTTGCCCTTGGTGGCGACGTCGGTGAGGTCGCGCATCAGGCCGGCCTGCACCAGTTCCTCCGCCTGCCGGCCATGGTTGAACTGCGTGGCGCCCATCGGATCGCCACCGGTGATGCGGCTGATCATGATTGGCCGCGCCGTGCCGCCGGAGCCGGCAATGGCGCCATCCACCCAGTGGTTGCCGGTTGCATCGAATGCCTTGGCAAGTTCCGCAACCGCCGCCGCCTCGCCGCCCGACGTCCACCAATGGGTGACTTCCAGGTCCGTCGCGGCCGCCTGGCCGGCAAACTGCAACGCGGCCGTCGCTGCCAGCCCAGCGGTCAAAAGCTTGTATCGCATTTCGGCTCCTCCCAGAATCTGAAACGTTACAGATTTTCGATACGGCAATTGCGCGGGCTGTGCAACCCATCAACGAAGCGCCCTCGATATTTTTTCGGACCGCGAACAAATTCGCATGAATGATCGCGCTTCCCATGCACTGCAGCATGGTTTGCTGCGGCGCAAACACCGAAATGCCGCCTGATACGGACAAAAGGCGGCGGCAGAGGCGATTTCTCCTGGAATCCCAATGCGTTTCGCAAAAGAACCATCCACCTCGTGGCGATGGACATGTAACTCGATATGGCAATCTGTAACGTTTCAGTATATTGAGGCTTTGCCGGGGCTGGAACGCATATCGTACCGCTATGGCGGCGATTGCCGACATGGCTCGCGGCTGCTATGCGCCTGACGGGCGGGACGAATGGACAGACAGCGTACGGACAAGAACGGGGAGACCTCGGCACAGGGACGGCCGACGTTGAAGACGCTTGCCTTCATGACCGGGCTCGGCGTCACCACTGTGTCACGCGCCTTGAAGGATGCCCCGGAAATCGGCGCCGAAACCAGGCGTCGCGTCCAGCTCGTCGCCAAGCAGATCGGCTACCGGCCGAACCGCGCCGGCGTGCGTCTGCGCACCGGCAGGACCAATGTCATCAGCCTCGTGCTCAACACCGACCGCGAGATCATGAGCTTCGTCTCGGACATCATCTACGGCGTTTCGGAAGTGCTCGCCGAAACGCCCTATCACCTGATCGTCACGCCCTATTCCCGCTCGCAGGATCCGATGGAGCCGATCCGCTATCTCGTCGAGACCGGCTCGGCCGACGGAGTCATCATTTCGCGCACCCAACCGAACGATCCGCGCGCCCGCTACATGCTCGAGCACGGCATGCCCTTTGCCACGCATGGGCGCACCGACATGGGCCTCGTCCATCCCTACCATGACTTCGACAACCATGTTTTCGCGATGGAAGCCGTGCGCCGCCTGGCGAGCATGGGCAGGCACAAGCTGGCGCTTCTGTCGCCGCCGCCCGGGCTGACCTATTATGGCCACACGCTGAACGGCTTTGCCGATGCGCTAAGCGAGGTCGGAGCCAGCGAAATTCCGTTCAACACCGTTTCCATCGATCACACGATCGAGCAGATCAGGACCAGAACCGCGCAGGTGATGCGCCGCGAGAACAGGCCGGACGGCTTCGTCAGCAGCGCTGCCGCCGCGACACTGGCGATCGTCGCCGGCATCGAGGATGCCGGCCTCAAGCTTGGCCGCGACGTCGATGTCGTGTCCAAGCAGTCGTCGGACCTGTTGCACCTGTTCCGGCCGGAATTGCTCGTCGTCAACGAGAACTTCCGCCTGGCCGGCTCCGATCTCGCCCGCTCCGTGCTCGGCTGGATCGGCGGCGCCGCACCCGGCTCGTTGCAGCGCCTGGTCGCCACCAGCGAGGTTCGGGCGTTCAGCCCGCCGGTTTCCGTTTAGGCCCTTGGGCTAACCAGCCGCACCGCTTCCCCACGGCCCATGGAACGCGCCTTTGTCGTCGATACGCTCGAAGCCGTGCGCGCCGAAAAAGTCGCGCTGCGCCTGGATCAGGTTCGACGTGCCGCGGCCCTGGCGGTAGCTGTCGAAATAGGCAAGTGCGGAAGACAGCGCCGGAACCGGCGAGCCGGCCTCCGAAGCCCTCGCCACGATGCGCCGCAGCGACGGATGCGCTTCCTGCATCAGCGCGATGAAGGCCGGGGCCATCAGCAGGTTGGTCGAGGCGCCGCCCTTGCTGAAGGCCTCCGCCATGGTGTCGAGCATCTGCGAGCGGATGATGCAGCCGGCGCGCCAGATCCTGGCGATGGTCGGCATTGGCAGGTTCCAGTTGAATTCCTTGGAGGCGCCGCTCATCACCGCAAAACCTTGGGCGTAGGCGGCGATCTTGCCGGCGAACAGCGCCAGTTCCAGATCTTTCAGCAAGGCGTCCTTGTCACCGGAAATCTTCGTCACGCCGATGTTGCCATAGGCCTTTTCCGCCGCCAGCCGCTCGTCCTTGATCGACGATAGAACGCGCGCCGCCACCGCCGCCTCGATCGCGGTGGCCGGGATGCCGAGCTGCTGCGCCTCGATGACAGACCATTTGCCGGTGCCCTTCTGGCCGGCGCGATCAAGGATGATGTCGACCACCGGCTTGCCGGTCTTCGGATCGTCTGATGCCAGCACCTTGGCGGTGATCTCGATCAGGTAGGAATTGAGCCGGCCCTTGTTCCAGTTGGCGAACACCGTGCCGATCTCCTTCGGGTCCATGCCCAGGCCGTCGCGCAGGATGCCGTATATCTCCGCGATCATCTGCATGTCGGCATATTCGATGCCGTTATGGATGGTCTTGACGAAATGTCCGGCGCCGTCGGTGCCGAGCCATGCCGCGCAGGGTTCGTCCTTGAACTTGGCGGAGATCGCCGTCAGCACCTTCTCGACGCGCTTCCATGAGTCCTCCGTGCCGCCGACCATGATCGACGGCCCATGGCGCGCGCCCTCCTCACCCCCGGACACGCCCATACCGATGAAAGTGAGGTCCGAGCTGGAAAGCTCGGAGAAGCGCCGCATCGTGTCGCGGAAATTGGCGTTGCCGGCGTCGATGACGATGTCGTTGGCCGACAGCACGCCGCGCAGAGCCGCGATCTGTTCGTCGACCGGCATGCCGGCCAGCACCATGATGATGATCGGGCGCGGCGGCCGGATCGCGGCGGCAAGCTCTTCCAGGCTGTAGCAGGGCACGACCATGTCCCTGAGCGCGCCGGCATTCTCGATGAAAGCATCCGTGCGCGCCCTGGTGCGGTTGAAGACGGCGATGCGATGCCCGTGCTCGGCGATGTTGAGCGCCAGGTTGGAGCCCATCGTGCCAAGGCCGATCAGGCCGATTTCGGCTTTTTCCATCGTTTTTTTCCTGCCTTCGGATTTTGTTGAGATCGCGTTTTGCCGCGATGATTGACGGGCCTTTCGGGCTGCGTCAACCGCCTCGCCGAATTGTGTTGATGCCGCGGCGTGTGAGATTCAGGTCAGGCCGAGTCGAGAATGGTGGTTTCCGAGAACCGGAGCGGAGCGTACTTAAAGTACGTGAGCACCGGAAGCGCAGGAAGCCGCCGTTCGCAGGCCGGCATCACCTGAATATCACTCGGCGCGGATGTCGACGGGCGCCTCGATCTTCACCATCTCGAAGTCCGAGACCAGTATGTCGATGCGCACCGTCCACCGGCCGGCCACCGGGATGACGAGGTTGTCGACACGCCAACTGCCGTCGCCGGGCTTGGCCGCCGCGCGCTTCAAGGGCTCGATGCCCGAATCGGGTTTCGACAGCACAAGCGTCACCTCCTTGGCGTCGAGCGGGCCGAAATCGCCGCTCATGATGATCATCGAGGCGACGACCGGTCCGGCATGGCCCGGCGTGATGTTGAGATCGGCCATCGCTTTCAGCGCGTGGATATGGACCGACACCGGTTGCGCTGCCGCAATCGCGAGGGCTCGTGGCGGCGGCGTGAAGCGCCAGCCCGCGGCAACGCCGAAAATCGCCAACACGATCAACATCTCGACGCCGATCGAGCGGACCAACCTGCGTTGAACTTCCGTCGATCCCGCCTCGGCCGATGCCGTGAGTTTCCAGCGGTTGACGGCGGCGAGCGTGAACAGAAAGACCAGCAGCCCGAGCTTGATCAACAGCAGCCTTCCATAGGCGGTGTCGACCAGCGCCAACGGTGTTTGCACCTGGACGACGGCAAGCACGATGCCGGCAGAGGCAAGCACGGCCACCACCGGCAGGATCGCCCAAGAAAACCGCCGCAGGAATGGCGTGGCCCCCGCCGATTGCCCCTTCAGCGCCAGCCCGAGTGGGACCAATGCGCCGGCCCACAACGCGATGCCGACGCCGTGCAGGAACACCATCGGCCGTGTCAGCCATTGCGGTTCGGCGGCACTGGCATGGCCGCTGGCGGCAAGGGCAACCCCCACCCCGGCCAGGCCGGCCAGCGCCAATGGTTTGGCGGTAGCGCGGGGGCCGGCCAGCGACAGCAGGCCAAGGCCCAGCGCGATCAGCGCGACCAGCACTGTCCAGCCGAAACTGGTGCTAAGCCCGGTCCGCCAGATGACCGGCTGCGCCAGATGCGAGAGCGGGGCCCCAAGTGCGTCCAGCCCCTGAAAGCCGAGCGACAAGGGTGCCGCGACCAGCCCGCACAGGATTGCAACGATGGAGAAACGCCGGCCAGCCTGTCCGCCCCCGGCCAGCCAGGCAAGCGCGAAGGCGCCGCCGGCGCCGAGGAAAAGCCCGAGGTAGAGAAAAACCTTGCCGAGCCAGATCGCCGACCGCAACGGCCAGTCGACGGCTTCGGACACGGCCGGCGGTTCGCTTGGCGCGCCGATGGAAAACAGCAGCGATCCGCCGACGGGATGACCGTCTGCCGAAATGACACGCCAGCTCAGTACATGCGTACCGGATTTGAGCGGTTGCGGATTGTCGATCTCGAGCGTCTGGTCGCTGAGACGGAATGACGTCAGAGCAACCGGCGTTCCGTCGGGCTTCACCAGGGTCAGCACCAGTGGCGACACCGGCTCACTGAAGGTCAGCGAGAACTGTGCCGGCCCCTGTTCCAGCACCGCGCCGTCGGCCGGATCGGTCTTGATCAGCGCGGCATGGGCAAAGGCCTGATCTGACACGGCAAGGCTGGCAAGAAACACGATCACGGCCAACAGGCCGGCGGCAAGCCGGCCGGCAGGTTTGCAGGCCATGGAAGCCGTTTGCAGGAGGGGGGTCGTGCTCATGTCACCGCCACGAAAAAGAGCGGCGCGCACAAAAAAGAGCCCCCCCATGGAATTAAAATAATAGGGCAAAACATAGTTCACGGAGCCCGGGTTTACCAAACCATCACAACCAAGCCCGCTAGCGGGTATTAATAAC